>JAEUJK010000189.1 GCA_016794735.1 Gemmatimonadota bacterium
TATGCGTGGAACTTCCTCCCGATCGCCGGGCAGTCCTTCACGGAGAACGGGTCGGGCACCTGCCACTGACCTCGGCGGCTTGACGGAGGGCGGGCGGGGACCGAAGCTGGGGTCTCCGCCCGTCCCGTTTTCATGACCCGCCCATGTCCCGATTCCTCCGCTGCCTCACCCTCGTTGCCGGGATGACCTCGATCGCACAAGGCCAGGGCGCCGGCGCAGCGCGACCCACCGTGGGCCGGTCGATGGTGACTACGCGCCTGGGGATCGTCGCCTCCTCCTCCCCGCTCGCGGCCAAGGCCGGCACGCAGGTGCTGGAGATGGGGGGCAACGCGGTGGACGCTGCGATCGCCGCCAATGCCGTCATCGCGTTGACCGAGCCATCGGGCGACGGGATCGGCGGTGACCTCTTCGCCATCATTTACGACGCCAAGAGCGGCCAGCTGCACGGCCTGAACGCGGCGGGGTGGGCGCCCCGGGCGCTCACCGCGGACGTGTTGCGTGCCAAGGGACAGACGGCGGTGCGTGGCATCCACAGCGTGACCGTGCCGGGCGCGGTGGCCGGCTGGGACGCGATGCGCCGCAAGTTCGGCTCGTTAGGCTTCGCGCAGCTTTTGGCCCCGGCCATCTACTACGCCGAGGAAGGGTTCCCCGTCACCGAACAGGTGGCGCGCATGTGGGGACGCGCCGTCGACCGGCTGGACGACAATGCCTACACCAAGGCCACGTTCCTGCTGGACGGCACGCGGGCGCCCACCGAAGGCGAGGTGTTCCGCAACCCGGACCTCGCCCGCACCTTCCGCCGCATCGCCGAACGCGGGCGCGATGGCTTCTACACCGGCCCGGTCGCCGAGGCGATCGTGCGGCTCTCGAAGGAAGAAGGCGGGCTGATGGAGCTCGACGACCTGCGGGAACTCGAGGCCGAATGGGTCACCCCGATCTCCACCACGTATCGCGGCTGGACCGTGTACGAGCTGCCCGCGCCGACGCAGGGCATCGCGGCACTGATGATGCTCAACCTCATGGAGCAGGCCCCGCTGGGCGACTGGGGTTTTCACAGCGCCCGCTCGCTCCACTACATGATCGAGGCCAAGAAGCTCGCGTACGCCGACATGCTGAAGTACACGGCGGACCCGCGCTTCACGAAGGTCCCCACGGCGGCCATGCTCGACAAGAAGGCCGCGGCCGAACGCGCCCGCCAGATCGACCCGGCGCGGGCCGCCTGCACCGTCACCCCCGCGACCTACCAATCGGTTGCCGGCCTCCAGGGGAGTGAGACGATCTACCTCACCGTGGTGGACAAGGACGGCAACATGGTGTCGCTAATCCAGAGCATCTACTCCGAGTTCGGCTCGGCGCTCACCGCGCCCGGGACGGGCGTGCTCCTCCACAACCGCGGCAGCCTCTTCTCGCTCGACCCCGCGTCGGTGAACGTGCTCGCCGGCCGCAAGCGCCCGCTGCACACGATCATCCCGGCGTTCATGGAAAAGGATGGCACGCGAATCAGCTTCGGGATCATGGGCGGCTGGAACCAGTCACAGGCCCACGCGCAGTTCGTCTCGAACATCGCCGACTACGGGATGACCATCCAGCAGGCGCTCGAGGCGGGGCGGTTCTCGAAGAACTCGTTCGACGGGTGTGACGTCAACATCGAGTCCCTGGTCCCCGCCGGGGTCATCGACCAGCTCAAGGCCAGCGGGCACCAGGTCACCACGGTCGGTCCCCGCTCCGGAACGTTTGGGTGGGGCCAGGCCGTGCAGCGCGGCCCATCCGGCGTGAACTTCGGCGCCAGCGAACCACGACACGACGGCGCCGCCATCCCGCAGGGCGCCCCGATCCGCAAGCCGTGAACATTCCCATGACCTCACCGCGCCTCCGCGCCTGCGCGCAGGCGATCGTCCTCGTCACCCTCCGTGGCGCTCGCGCCGGGGCACAGGCGGAACGCGTCTCACGCCCCGGGGAGTACCGGGGCTACTCCTCACCCACGTACGACGGGTACCGCCGCACCTCGTTCTACATCCCGATGCGCGATGGCGTGCGCCTCGCCGTCGACCTGCTGCGGCCGACGCGTGGCGGCCAGCTCCCCACCGAACGCTTGCCGGTCGTCTGGACGCACCATCGCTACAACCGGGCGTTCTTCACCGGCGACACCCTCGTGGACTACGCGGCCGGATTCGGGCGTGGCATCGACGTGCTGCTGCACCATGGGTACATCGTCGCAGCGGTCGACACGCGGGGCGGCGGCGCATCGTTCGGCACGCAGCAGGGCTTCTTCATGCCGGAGGAGGCGCGCGACGCCTACGAGGTCACCGAGTGGCTCGCGATCCAGCCATGGTCGAGCGGCAAGGTGGGAATGACCGGCCGGTCGTACCTCGGCATCACCCAACTCTTCGCTGCGGCACAGGCCCCGCCACACCTCGTGGCCATCTTCCCGGAGATGTACGTCTTCGAATGGTGGCCGTTCATCCACCCGGGTGGGATCTTCCGCGACGACTTCTTCACCAAGTGGCAGTACCTCACGCGACAGCTCGATAACGCCGCCGTATTCACCTGGGGCCCGCTGCGCTTCAGCGGCGTGGCCCCGGTCGACGGTCCCGCGGGCCGTGCCCAGCGTGACTCGGCGATCCGCGGGCACACGGTGAACCGGGACATGTTCTCCATGTGGCGCGACGTCCCCTTCCGCGACAGCCGCGACGCGGTCACCGGCCAGGAGATCCTCGCCGAGCGGTCCCCGTCGACCTACCTCAAGCAGATCAACGCGTCCGGGATCGCCGTGTACGGACTCGCCGGTTGGCTCGATGCGTTCCCGCGGGATGCCTTCCTGTGGTACGCCAACCTGACCGTGCCGCAGAAGCTGGTCGTCGGCCCGTGGTTCCACGGACAGACCACCGGGTTCGACCTCGGCCGCGAGCGGCTGCGGTGGTTCGACTACTGGCTCAAGGGAATCGACAACGGGATCATGCGGGAGCCGCCGATCTGGTACCAGGTCATGGAGGCACCGCCGGAACGTGCATGGCGCTCCAGCCGGACCTGGCCGCCCGCCGGCACGCGACGCACGACGTGGTACGTCACGGGCACACGCGGGAGCGAGTCCAGCCTGGCCATGCAGCCCCCGCGTTCCAGCGCGCCCGCCGACAGCATGACCGTGGACACGACAGCCTCGTTAGGCCCGGGCAACCGCTGGGCCAACACCTATGGCGGCGACGTGGGGTACCCGGACCTCGCGGCCAACGACGCGCGCGGCTTCAGCTACACCACGGCCCCGCTCACGCGCGCGGTCGAGGTGATCGGGCACCCCATCGTGCACGTCTGGCTCACCTCCTCGACCCAGGACGCCGACCTCATGGTCACCCTGAGTGACGT
>JAEUJK010000194.1 GCA_016794735.1 Gemmatimonadota bacterium
CCGAGCGACGGCGGCAGCGGATAGATGCCGTTGGTCGGCCGGAAGTCGACGTTGGTGGGCGCGAAGAACAGCGAACCCATGATCCCGTAATCGTTCTGCTCGCCGAAGGCCTGGAACTGGTTGGCCGTGTTCACATAGTTGGCTGTCACGTTGGCGATCAACCGCGGCGTGAGCTGCTGCTGCAGGTTCACGCGCCCGCCGGAACGCTGCGACGACGTGGAACGCAGGATGCCATCCTCGACCAGGCTGTTTCCGCTGATGAAGTAGCGCGTCTGGTCGTTCCCGCCCTCGACGGTGAGGTTGACGTCGCTGCCGTACGCGCGCTGGAAGATGTCGTCCTGGTAGTTGAAGCGACTCACCGGGAGCCCTGCCGCGTCGAACGGATACAGGTTGAAGGGCTGCTGCTCACGGAGTTCGCTGCCCGACCCGCGCACCGACAGCGAGAAGCGCGGCTTTCCGACACTCCCGCGCTTGGTGAAGATCTGCACCACGCCGTTGTTGGCGCGCGAGCCATACAGCGCAGCGGCGGCCGCACCGCGGATGATCTCCACGCGATCGATGTCGGCGGGATTGAGGTCGGCCAACCGGTTTTGCGGGTTGGCGCGCGTCCCGAGGTCGGCCAGCTGTCCCGAGCCGTTGTCGATGATGACGCCGTCAACGATGTACAGCGGGTCGGAACCGGAGATGAACGAGTTGGTGCCGCGCAGGCGCACGGAGATACCGCCGCCGCCCGGGCCACCGGAATTCTGCGTGATCTGCGCCCCCGGCAGCTTGCCCTGCAGCGCCTGGTCCACGGTGACCGACTGTGCGCGTCCAACGATCGTCGAGTCGAGGCTCGCGACGCTGGTGCCCACCTTGCGCTTCTCGGTGGGAGCAGCCGAACCCGTCACCACGACCTCGCTGAGGTTGAGCGCACTCACCTCGAGCGCGAATTCCACGCGCACCGCGGCACCTGCGGCGACCGTGACCACGCGCGTCGCCTGCTGGAAGCCGAGGCGACGCGCCACCACCGTCCGCGATCCGATCGGGACGGACGTGATCGTGAATTCGCCCTGTGCGTTGGTGACAGCACCAAGGCGCGAGTCGGTGACCTGCACCTGGACATCGGGGAGGGGACGCCCAGACGCCGCGTCGGACACGCGGCCTTGGACCGTACCCACGCCCTGGG
Organism: Gemmatimonadota bacterium; assembly: GCA_016794735.1. Lineage (GTDB taxonomy): Bacteria > Gemmatimonadota > Gemmatimonadetes > Gemmatimonadales > Gemmatimonadaceae > RBC101. Next base: position 1,169 of record JAEUJK010000194.1, read on the forward strand.
CGAAGGCGGAGGCGCTGAGTCCGAGCGTAGCCAGGGCGGCCAGCTTCAGGAGTGAACGCGACATGGAGATGTAAGACTCCGGTGACGGGATGCGCGGCAAGGTAAACGATCCGCAGGTCAACGCGCTGGCCCCACGGGACGGCGCGCAAGGATGAGCAGCGACGCGGGGCGTCGCGTGGTGGGATGCAGCGGCTCACGCATGGACTCGAGTTCAAGTCCGGCGCCTATCACGAGGGCGAGCCAGTCCGCGGTCGTGCGAAAGAACCACGGCGCCGGATCGGTGAAGGTCGATGGAAATCCACTCCACGACCCGGGACGCCACCCGGTCTCATATGGAAGGTCGCCCACCGCGACGAGTGGGTGCACGGTCTGCACCACCAACCGCCCCCCGGGGACGAGCCACTCAGGGACGCGCCTGACGACATCATCGACAGCTGTCGCACCGATGAGCGAGAAGTTGGCGACCACGAGGTCGAACGGCGCATCGAAGGTGCGCGACGCGAGCTCTTCATATGTTGCCACTTCGTAGCGCGCGCCCCCGGCCTCGGTCGCCCGCCTGACGAGTTCCGGGATCGCGTCGATGCCGAGGACGTCGACCCCCTGCTCCGCGAGTCGTCGACTGAGCCATCCTTCACCGCAACCGAGGTCAAGCACGCGCCGTGGCGAGCACGAGCGCACCGCGTCGACCACGACCGCATCGGTGACGAGGCGCCGGCTTTCCACGCCCTGGTCGCGCACGATGTCCGACCACGCGGCCGCATTGGTGTGCCAGGAATCGATGACCCTGGCGTCGCTGAGGGGATCCATGACGATGGATGAGGGGTGCTTCGATATTAGCTTGCCC
>JAEUJK010000197.1 GCA_016794735.1 Gemmatimonadota bacterium
TCTTTCTTTCGCCGGCACGGTCATTCGGTAGGGCCTGGCACCGCGGCTCGTCGTGGCTGGTCCGACCGTGGGACGGTCCCCCGCGGCTGCGCCGTCCCCCCGCCTGGCGAAGCGGGCGCCCCACCTGTCAGTGCCGCCCAAGTTGGCGACCGCGAACGAACCCGCATGTCCGTGCGCGACTCCGACGTGGCCACACAAGAAAAGTGGCCCGAGCCGATCCGGCCCGGGCCACACCCTGCTGTTAAGGCTCCGCTTACTTCGCCGTCAGCTCACCGACCCGCAGCAACGCCTCGCTGTACAGGACCGAGCCCGGGTTCGCGGCGATTCCTTGCCAGATCTTCAGTGCCTCGTCCCGCTTGCCGGCCGCGATCCAGGCGCGCGCCGCGTCGGACTTGAAGCTCTCGGCCTCAGCCGTGAGGATCGTGGTTTCCGCCGCCTTGAGGTAGGCCGCCGCGGCATCCGCGAACTTGCCGGACTGCTCGAGCGCCGCCCCCCGCAGTGCGTGGACCGATGCCGCGGTCGGACCCGACGTGCCAACCCCTTCGAGTTCCTTGAGCGCCTCGTCGGCCTTCCCCTGTTGGAGGAGCACCTGGCCGAGGAGGACCTTGGCATCAGCCCCGGCCCGCGTCGAACCGTACTGCTGCGCAATCTTCTTGAGATCCGTGGCCGCAACCGGCAGGTTGCCTGCGCCAACGCTCCGCTGCGCCGCCACGAGCTGCTGCGAAGCCGCGAGCTCGCTGCGCTCATTCTGGGCGCGAACGACCCAGAGAATGCCGGCCACCGCCGCCACACCAAGTGCGCCGAAGCCCAGCTGCCGGGCATGCGACTTCGCCCAGGTCATCAGGTCTTCAGTGCTGTCGTCGAGGTCGAGCGAAGGAGCTGAGGTGGGGCCTGTCATGCTAATGGTAGGTTGGCCGAACCGCGAAGCGGTCGAGAACGGTCTGGAATGAACAACGGGTGGAACACCACAAGCGTGAAAGCTGCCACCGCGGTGCCCCAGACGGAAGTCCAGTCTTGGCGCCCGCAAATTCATGCGCTATTCTTGTAGTGCCCCTCACCCTTCAACCCATTCCCATGATCAGGCGCAAAGGCATCTCACGCATCGATCAGCCGGAGAAGCATAACCACGGCTGGTTGGTCCAGGTCACGTTCGAGGGCAAGACCCACCGCAAGTGGTTCTCGGACAACAAGCACGGCGGTCGCAAGAAGGCCTTTGCCGAGGCCGTGGTCTGGCGTGACAAGACCGAAAAAGCACTCGGAAAGCCGGCCACGGGACGCGTCGTGGTTCGCTCCCGCCGCAACAAGTTCGGCGTCACCGGTGTCCAGTGGGACAAGCGCCATCAGGCGTTCATCGTCTCGATCAACCCGGAGCCCGGGAAGCAGAAGCGCTTCTACGTCCCCGCCAAGGGCCGCAAGCGCGCGGACGCCCTCGTGGACGCGAAGAAGCTTCGCCTGAAGCTGGAGAAGGACATCTACGCCAAGCGCGGGTAGTCCTGTCACCACACGCGAGCGGGGCGGCATCTCCCTTGGGATGCCGCCCCGCTCGCATTTTGTGAGGTGCCCCCGAGAGGATTCGAACCTCCGACCAACGGTTTAGGAAACCGCTGCTCTATCCATCTGAGCTACGAGGGCTGGAGCGCCAAATCTACGCGCCTCGTTCGGCCGACCGCGATCCCGCCTCAGTACTCGATCACCCGCTCCACGCGACGCCCCAACGCGGCGCGACCGCCAAGGAAGCTCAACTCGATCAGGAAGCCGCATCCGACGACCTCGGCCCCGTGTCGTTCCACGAGCCGCAACGTGGCGGCTGCCGTCCCACCCGTGGCCAGCACGTCGTCGACGATCAACACGCGTGCGCCGGGCCCGACTGCATCCACATGCATCTCGAGTGCATCAGTCCCGTACTCGAGGGCGTACTCCTCGCGACTGCGGTCATACGGCAGCTTGCCCGGCTTGCGCACCGGGACGAGCCCCGCGCCGAGACGGTCGGCGATCGCGCCGCCAAACAGGAAGCCGCGGCTCTCCACGGCAACCACGTGCGTGATCCCTGCCCCCTGCCACGGCGTCGACATCGCCTCACAGGCGACGCGCCACGCCGCGGGATCCCCGAGCAGTGGCGTGATGTCCTTGAAGAGAATCCCGGGCTTCGGGTAGTCCGGGATCTCGCGAATCCGGAGCCGCAGCTGGTCGGCGGTCGTCACTTGAGGATGGTAAAGGGCGAAGGAAGTTCCGGGTTGGCCGGCGGGGTGAGCATGATGATCTGCTTCACCGACGCGCTGGCCGGCCCCTGGCGCATCTCGGCGAGATACGCGTCGACCGCGTCGGCGGCACCGGCCACCGTGCACTCGATGTTGCCGCTGGACAGGTTGCGAACCCACCCCGCGAGACCGAGGCGGATGGCAGTGCTCCGGGCAAACGCGCGAAAGCCCACCCCCTGCACTTCACCTGCAATTTCAAAGTGGACTAGGCGCACAACGTCCGGCGAGGGTCAGGGGCGGTGACTCAGGAGAGCGGCAAGGATGGACGCTAACACCGACTCTTCGCTAGTCCCCGCGGGCGCGACTTGCAGCTCGCCGGAGCGGATCCTGCGCGCCAGCACCTCCAGGACCTCGAGCGCGTTCGCCTGAGCATCGGTGGCCTCGACCAGGGCGTCGAGCGAGGTCGAATCCCCCTCCAGTACCACGGCCAGCCGTTCACCCGTCGCGTGATCGAACGGAGACAAGGCGATCACGGCATCGGGGTCGGGGTCGGTCGCCAGGGGCTCGTCGTCGAACTCCTCGACCAGCACCGGGTCCATCGCCTCGAGTCCCTCTGGAGCCAGCGCCTGAAGCGTCGAGTCCTCGGCTTCCTCGGGACGATCGAATTCCGTCTCCACAGCCGCATCCGCCGCAAACGCAGCGAAGGACTCCGCGGGCTCCGACAGGTCCGGAAGCGAAGCCATCGCGTCTTCCACTGCGGGCGCATCCGCGGCCCACTCGCTCTCGGCCAGCGGGGCCGGGATATCAGCCGCGACCACGTCCTGCGCGGCGTCCGGGACCACCTCAGCGACCTGCGCATCAGCCGCCTCGATTGTCGGCTCGGCCGGCTCCGTGACGGCGAATTCGGTCGTGCCGAATGCGGTCTCCGCTTCCACCTCAACGGACAGCTCGGCGACGTCCGGCTGCGACATTTCCGACGTCTCCGCCAGCGAAGCCTCAACGAGCTCGCTCAGGGCTGCCGGCGGTTCGCTGATCACCTCGTCGATCTGCTCGATGGAGGACTGCGCCTCGATCGACACCGCCTGCGCCTCGACTTCCACGGCGGGCTCGATCCCCTGCTCCATCACGGCCTGCGGCGCCTCCGCCGGCGTCTCGACCGCGGAGTTCCACGCAGGCGACGGGGTACGCAGGTCGTTGATGTCGAGCGCGGACGGCGCTTCGGCGACGCTCACTGGCGTCGGTGAGGCCGGCCTCCGGAACGGTGACGCCACGGAACCCGCGCGGGCTCCACCGGTGAGTGCGGGTCGCGGACCGCCGGGTGCGACAAACGGGCGGGGGCGAGGGCGGCCTTGGGACTCAGGCATGGAAGACATGGCGCGGGCTCCGGTGATGGGCGGGCCCACGACGCAGCTACCAGCCGTGAGTACCCTTCAGTGGGACGAACCTCACCGGGGCGATGTCACGTCGCTCGACCTTCCCCTCACGGCGGGTAATCAGCGCCAGGACCTGCTCCTCCTGATCCCCAACCGGGATGAGCATCCGCCCTCCCTCCGCGAGTTGCTCGACCAGCGGCTGTGGGATGGACGGCCCCCCGGCTGAGACGAGGATCACATCGTACGGCGCGTACGCGCGCCAGCCGATCGTCCCGTCGCCGAGGAGGGTCGACACGTTGCGCACACCGCACGCCTGGATGGCCTGCCGGGCGCGTTCCAGCAGCGGTCCGACCCGCTCGATCGAGAAGACCTGCTCGGCCAGGTGGGCGAGCAGGACGGTCTGGTACCCGGACCCGGTCCCGATCTCGAGGACACGTTCCTTCCCGGTCAGCGCGGCGATCTCGAGGTATCGCGCGTGGATGGAAGGCTGCGACATCGTCTGCTTGAGCCCGATGTGGATCGGGCGATCCTCGTAGGCCTGCCGCCCGATGCCTGACGGGACGAACAGGTGGCGCGGGGTCATCTCGATGGCCCGGAGCACCGCCAGGTCGCTGATGCCCTGCGACTGCAGGGACTCGACGAGATGACGGCGCTCCGCCCGGTACTCGGTGACTATGGGGTTCGCCACCAGCGGTCCGCCGTATCCAGCATGTCGCGGTGCGTGAGGTCGAGATGCAGTGGCGTCACGGAGATGTAGCCGTCGTGAATCGCCTGGAAGTCCGAATCCTCTGCGCCTGACCAGGAGAACTCGCCGCCGCCGATCCAGTAGATCTGCCGTCCATACGGATCACGCATGGGCGAGATGGAGTTCGAGTACACGCGGCGGCCGAGGCGGGTGAGGCGGACCCCCTTCACCTGGTCGGCACGCAGCGGCGGCAGGTTGACGTTGAGCAGCGTGTGCTGCGGGAACGCCTCGAGCGAGGTGAGGTGGCGCAAGAGCGGCACGAGGACTTCCACCTGCTCATCCAGCTTGGCGATGTCGGCACGCAGGTCGCCGCCGGCAAAGGACACCGCAATCGACGGCACACCCAACGCGAGTCCTTCCATCGCGGCCGCAACGGTCCCCGAGTAGAGGACGTCCTCGCCCATGTTCTGTCCGTGGTTGATCCCGGAGAGCACGAAGTCGGGGCGCTGCGGCATCAGGACCTCGATCGCAAGCATTACGCAATCGGTCGGGGTGCCGTCTACCTGGTATCGCCGCTCGCCACGCCGCACCGGCCGCAGCGGATGGTGCAGCGTCAGCGAGTGGCTCGTCGCGCTCTGCTCGCGGTCCGGGGCCACCACCGTGACCTCGCCGATCTCGCTGGCCGCGCGGACCAGGACATCGAGGCCGTGTGCGTGGATCCCGTCGTCGTTGGAACAGAGGAGGTGCATGGGGCCTAACGATAGCTGGTGGACGCGGGCGCCGCTATGCCGCGGTGGTGTCGTTCGGGGCCGGGATCGCCTCGGCGCCCTCCAGGATCCGCGCGAGCTGCTCCAGGTCTGCCTCGAGCGTGGCCGCCGCTTCCGCGGTCAATGCCTCCCGCGCCACGCCCTTCACCTGCCCGCCGCGCCGGAACTCGTCGACCTTCTGCCGTGCGCCGTCGATCGTGTACTTCTCGGTGTAGAGCAGCTGCTTGACCAGGTGGATCAGCTCGATCTCGCGCCGCTGGTACACGCGATTTCCCGACCGGTTCTTCGCCGGGTTCAGGAACTTGAACTGGCTCTCCCAGTACCGCAGCACATGCGGCTTGAGGTCCGTCAGTTCGCAGACCTCGCCAATCGAGAAGAACTCCTGCACCGGCTCCGGCTTCATCCGTCACGCTCCGGCCGCAACTCGCGGCCCATCAGCTCGGCCACGACGTCGCGCGCCGAGGCGGATTCGAACAAGACACGAGACACCGCACGCGCGATGGGCATGTCGACGCGTTGCCGCTCCGCGAGCGCCAGGGCACTTGTCGTCGTCACGACCCCTTCCGCCACGCTCTCGGTGCTCGCCAGGACATCGGCGAGGGCCGTCCCCTGCCCCACCGCGATCCCCACCGATCGATTGCGACTCAACGCGCCGGTGCAGGTCAACACGAGGTCACCCATTCCCGCGAGGCCGGCAAAGGTCTCCACCCGCGCGCCCACGCTGACGCCGAGCCGGATCATCTCGGCCAGCCCGCGCGTGATCAACGCGGCGCGCGAGTTGAGCCCGAGCCCGACGCCTTCCGCGATGCCGGTGGCCACCGCCATCACGTTCTTGAGTGCGCCGCCCAGCTCCACCCCGGTCACGTCCTCGCTGGTGTAGAGCCGCAGCGGGCCGCCACTAAATGCGCGCTGCACCGCCTCGCGGGCCTCACGATGCACCGACGCCGCCACCACCGCGGTGGGCTGGCCATGCACGACTTCCTGCGCGAAGCTGGGCCCCGACAGGGCCACCACGGCGCGTCCGGGCAACTCCTCGGCGACCACGTCGGTCATCAAGGCAAGGGTGTTCCGCTCGATCCCCTTGGTCGCGACGACCAGGGTCGCCGCCTCCGGGACCTCGCGCGCCCCCGCGCGCACCACCGCGCGCAACACGTGCGACGGCGCCGCATACACCACGCACTCGGCCCCCGCCAGCACCGCGCCCATCTCGCCCGACGCGCGCAGCTCCTCGTGCAAGGTGGCCCCGGCGAGGAAACGCGGGTTGGCGTGGGTCGTGTTGATGTGCTCGACGACGTCCGGCTCCCGCGCCCACAACACCGTCGCGTGACCGCGCGACGCCAGCACGTGCGCGAGGGCCGTGCCCCAGGCGCCACCACCGATCACCGCGGCGCGCATGGCCTAACGACTCCCGGCGGCGGACCGCCCGAATTTCGGTTCCTCGCCCCGACGGAGCCGCGCGAGGTTCGCCCGGTGCGTGTAGACCACGAACACCGCGATCACGACCGCGAGCAGCGCCCGCTGCGACTGTGGCCCATACAGGATGGCCGAGGCCACCGCGAGCGCGACACCAGCGCCCATGGAACCCACGGAGACGTATCGCGTTGCCGCCACGAGGGCCACGAACACCAGCAGCGCAATCGAGAACGCCATCGGGGACAAGGCGCCGAACACACCCGCCGCCGTCGCCACCCCCTTGCCGCCCCCCTTGAACAACCCGAAATACGGTCGCACATGGCCGGCGATCGCCGCCGCACCAAACAGGGCCGGCCACCACACCCCGGGTGCCCCACCGAACCAATCCCGGAACCACAGGGTGGGCACCGCGCCCTTCGCGGCGTCCAGCGCGAGGACGACCACACCGGCCGGGATGCCTAACGTGCGCAGGACATTGGTGGCGCCGAGGTTGCCGCTGCCGTGCTGGCGCAGGTCGATCCCGCGCAGCGCCCGCCCCGCGAGGTACGCGAACGGCGTCGAGCCGACGACGTACGCCACGACGAGGCCCAGCCAGCGACCGGCGTCGTCCATCGTCAGGCGGCCTTGCGCCGCAGGATCACCCGCAGCGGGTTGCCGGTGAACCCCCAGGATTCGCGGAACCCGTTGTGCAGGAACCGGATGTAATGCTCCTCGACCAGGTCCGGGTGGTTGCTGAACACGGCAATGGTCGGCGGCGCGACCTCCACCTGGGTCGCGTACATCAGCCGGATCTCACGACCCGCCGCCTGCGGCGGTTGCCGACGACGCAACAGTTCCTCGAGGCGTTCGTTCACCTTTGACGTCGAGATGCGCTTGACGCGCTCCGCCTCCACCTCGAGGAGGACGTCGAGCACCTTCGTCACGCGTTGCCCCGTGAGCGCCGAGGTGTAGACAAACGGGATGAAGTTCAGGAAGGGCGCCTTCTCGCGCGCGTCACGCTCGAATCGCGCCGCGGTCTTGTCGTCCTTCTCCATCAGGTCCCACTTGTTCACGACGATCACCAGCCCGCGGCCGGCGTCCCAGGCGAGGTGCGCGATCTTGAGGTCCTGGCCCTGGATCCCCGCCTGCGCATCCACGAGCAGGCAGCAGATGTCCGCGCGCTCGATCGCCTTGCGCGTGCGCAGCCCCGAGTAGAACTCGATCCCGTCCTCGACCCGCGACTGGCGCCGCAGGCCGGCGGTGTCGACGAACACCAGCTCGCGCCCGTGGTACTTCATCGGCGTGTCGATCGCATCACGCGTCGTGCCCGCCTCGTCGCTCACCACGAGCCGGTCCTCGCCCAGCAGCCGGTTGACAAACGACGACTTGCCGACGTTCGGCCGCCCGATGACGGCCACGCGCAGGCTCTCGACCGCCTCGGGCGGCATGGTCGGGATGCGCGCAACGAGTGCATCGAGCAGGTCGCCGCTCTGCTTGCCGCTGATCGCCGACACCGGGATCGGGTCGCCGATCCCCAGGGCATAGAACTCGTAGTAGTCCGTGGCGGTCGGCTGGTCCACCTTGTTGGCGACCAGCAGGTAGGGCTTGCCCGTCTCACGCAGGATCTCGACGATGCGTTCGTCGATCGGGTGCAGGCCGGCGCGGGCGTCCACGACGAGCAGGAGCAGGTCAGCCTCCGCAATCGCCTCGTCCACCTGGCGGCGAATCTCCTGCTCCATCTGGCCGCGCGAGTCGTCGGTGATCCCGCCGGTGTCCACGAGCCAGAAGGCGGAGCCATTCCATTCCGCGCGCGCGAAGTGCCGGTCGCGCGTCGTCCCTGCCTCGTCCGAGACGATGGCGGCACCATCACCCACGATGCGGTTGAACAGGGCGCTCTTCCCGACGTTCGGCCGGCCGACGAGGGCCACCACAGGGAGGCTCATCGTGCGCTCCCGGCCAGGTGCAGCCCGGTGGACTCGAGCTCCGTGAGGACGTCGACGAAATCGTGCGAAGGCAGGACCGGCATGGGGAGGGACGTGCGAACGTCAGCAAAGGTGTCGTCGTCGAGGAAGGCCCCCGCGTCGTTGATCGATTCCGCGGGAATCAGCGCGAGATCGAGGTCGGCCCGACCCGACAGTGCGCGCCGGATATCGGCGCCCACGAGCAGGCCCGCCGTGGTCGTGGTGGGACCGAACAGCGAGTTCTCGACGGGGATCATCTCGATGACCGCATCCGTGCGCTCCGCGATGTCACGCAGGAGCGGTGGCATGATGTCGCGCATCGCCGTGCCCGTCACCACCCCGATGCGCCGACCCGAAAGGCGTGGGAGCGACTCGAGTTCGTCGGCCACGCGTCGGCGCAGCAGCGCCACGGCCCCGACCCCGTTCTCGACCTGCGGGAAGTCCCCGTAGAAGGTTGCGTCAGGGAGCGGCGCCCCCGCGAGCAGGTAGAGCTCGTCCGAGGCATACACCCAGCGGTCACCGCGCTCCGCGAGCCCTCGTGCTCCCCACCGCTCGGCCACCCGCAGCAGCTCGCCCGCGCGGTCGCGGTCCATCGACTTGCCCGTGTAGAGGTGCGAGAACTGCGTCAGCCCGACGGGGACAATCGCCACCGAGCGACAGGAGCCTTCGAAGCTCCACAGGTCCTGCAACGAAGCCTCCAGGACGTCCCCGTCGTTGAGCCCCGGGACGATCACCATCTGCCCATGGAACTCGATCCCACCGGCGGTGAGTCGCCGGAGCTGGGCGACGATATCGGGCACCCTGGGGTTGTTGAGGAGGACCTTCCGCGCCTCCCAGGGGGTCGCGTGGACCGAGACGTAGAGGGGCGACAGGCGATACTCGAGGATGCGCTCGAAGTCGCGCTCCTTGAGGTTCGAGAGGGTCGCGAAATTCCCGTACGCGAACGACAGGCGGTAGTCGTCGTCGCGCACGTAGAGGGGCTTCCGCAGCCCCTTGGGCAGCCCTTCGATGAAGCAGAACTCGCAGCGGTTGGCGCAGCGGCGAACCGTGGGCGGCTCCAGTTCGAACCCGAGAGCCACCCCTTCGGGGCGCTCGATCTCGAAGACGATGGCCTCGCCCGAGGGGGTCTTCACCTCGACCTCGAACTCGTCGGCCGCGGTCAGGAACTCCCAGTCGAGGAAGTCATCGACCGCGCGGCCGTCCACAGAAACGATCTCCGTTCCTGGCTCGATGCCGAGTTCTTCGGCGATGCTCTCGGGCTGTACCCGAGCGACGCGAACCATGGAGGAGACCTGAAATCCGTGAGCAGTGTGGCGGCACCGATTGGCGCCGCGTGAGGCTCAAGGAACGTAGCATTAGAAGGGCCCGATATCAATGCAGCACAAAGACTTCACGCGCTCGGCGAACAAGCTGCGCGAAGGCCTGCCGGGAAAGGAAAAGGGGCGGACCGTGAGGCCCGCCCCTTTGCC
>JAEUJK010000228.1 GCA_016794735.1 Gemmatimonadota bacterium
ATTGAGCTGCGCGAGGACATTCCCGAGTCGCTGCGCTCGCACATGCGCGACCTCGTGTTCGGGTGCGACATCTGCCAGGACGTCTGCCCCTGGAATCGCAAGTTCGCGCACGACGTGACCGACCCCGACCTCCAACCCGACCCGCGGTCGTCGGCACCGGACCTGGCGGAGTTGCTCGCGCTCACCGAGGAGACCTTCCGTGCGCGCTTCCGAGGCTCTCCGGTCCTGCGAACCAAGCGACGCGGCCTCGCGCGCAACGTCGCCGTCGCCCTCGGCAACCGGGGCACCGTCGACGACGAAGCCGCCCTCGCGCGCGCCACGAGCGACCCGGATTCGCTCGTCCAGGCCCACGTGGCGTGGGCCCGCGCCCAGGCCGCCGCGCGCGACGCTCGTTAGGCCGCGCGACCCAGTCGCGGCAGCAGGCGCGGCGTCCGTCGATACCAGCCTTCGTACGCGGGGTCCCCGCCCCAACGCGCCCGCGCCTTGCGCTCCAACTGGGGGATCCCGCTCACCCGGATCAGGAGCCAGGCGACAAACAGCGGAGAGATGAGCCCCAGCCGCTCCCAGCCAACCAGGACCGGACTGGCAATCACCGTCACGCCGGTCCACAGCAGGATCTCGCCGAAGTAGTTCGGGTGTCGCGACCTGGCCCACAACCCGGTGGTGATGAACCGCCCCCGATTGGCGGGATCGGCGGCAAACCGCGCCTTCTGTGCATCGGCCACCACCTCCACGCTGAAGCCGATCACCCAGAGGAAGAGCCCGATGAGCAGGAGGGGTTCGACCGGCGTCTCGCCGGAGCGCCGGATGGCGAGCACGGCCGGCGCGGACGTAACGACGACCCACACCCCCTGCAACGTCCAGGCGAGAAGGAACCGCGGGAATGACCGCTTGATCTCGTCGAAGCGATCATCCTTTCCCGCGCGACGGATGCGGCGCACGAGATACGTGCCCAGTCGTAACGCCCAGACCATGACGGCGAGGGCCAGCACCACGCTCCGCGCATCAAGCGGCCAGCCCTGGCGCACCGCGAGGGCAATAGCGCCAACGAACGTCGCGCTCCCCACGAGGTCGTAGAACCGCTCGGTGCGACGCAGGAAGGCCGGCACGAACGCGACCCACTGGACGGCGAGGGCCAGGAGCGCACCGAGCCAGAAGGACCAGGAGGTGGGATCGAGAGCGTCAGGATCCACGAACGTGTTACCCGCGGGAAGGGATCGGCCGCAATCTAGGACCGCCGGCACCGACGTCCACGCTCGACCCGGGCAGGGTCGGTCGCGTAGCTTGGTGCGACCGAGCCCCCCGTCATGCGCATCCCGCTGTTCACCGCGAGCCTCGTCGCCGTGTTGTCATCGTCCCTCGACGCCCAGGACCGTCCCCCGGCATGGCCGGAGTTCACCCAACAGATGGACAGCATCGCGCGCGCCGGGCAGGTGGTCGGCGGGGCCGCGGTGTTCGTGCGCGATGGACGCATCGTGGCGCGCCACAACTACGGACTCGGCGACCGGGGCCAGAACCAGCCGGTGACCGATCGCTCGATCTTCCACTACGGGTCCATCACCAAGACCCTCACCGCCATCGCCATCCTGCAGCTGCGTGACCGCGGCAAGCTGTCGCTGGACGACAAGGTGATC
>JAEUJK010000254.1 GCA_016794735.1 Gemmatimonadota bacterium
CAGCAGCGCCCGCACGGCCGGCACACGATCACGGCGAGGGTTCGTTTCATGGGCCGAGTGAGGTTCAATGGTGGCGCATCCAACCGATCGTCGGGATCGATCAGGTCACCGGGTGACGGTCACGAGCATGCCTGCACTGGCCGCATTGCCACCGAATTCCGGTCGTCGCCCGGGGCGACTTCCCGCATGACCGCGCGGCCATCTGCGGAGCTTGGCGCCGACAATCTAGCGCCGACCCCCGGATGGGTACGTGACACGTGGGACGGAGAGCCTCGCTCTCAGTCGAGCGGCGCGCCAAACTCGACGAGCGCCGACCAGACGCGGGAGACGTTGGCGGGATCGGCGTCAATCAGGAGGTCGATATCCTGGGTGGCGCGAGGAACGCCATGCACCGCCAGCGCATGTGCACCAACCACGACAAAGCGCGCGTCGGCATCGAGCAACAGGCTGATCAGCTCCAGCCAGTCGTCTGTCATGCAGGACGAATGACGCGCACTGGCATCTGCGAGCGCGTGTACGTCGTGGACTGAAAGGCCCCGAGCTCGACCATCCGCCGGGTGAGTGTCACGACCATCTCGATGCGCTCCTCAGGCGTCGTGGAGTCGCTCAGATCATCGCCGGGCTCCTCGCCCAACCGGAAGACGCGCACGACCATCCCTTGCCTCGACTTGGCCATGCGGGAAATCTAGCCGCGGTTTCGGGTACCTGACAGCACTGGCCGAAGGTACGGCCCCATGCCTATGCAGCGGGGCCTGCGGACGTGGTGCATACCGTGCATGTCCATGCGAGTCACTTCCGCGTTAGGCCAGTCGTCCTTAGGGTACTGCCATGACTACCGTCCGCATCATCGGCGTACCCATGGACCTCGGCGCCTCGCGCCGTGGGGTCGACATGGGCCCGTCCGCCGTCCGATATACCGACGTTCGCGAACGTCTCGAAGCCATCGGTCACACGGTGGAGGACACCGGCAACGTGGCGGTGCCCTTCCGTGAGGACGCAGCGCGCGGCGCCCAGCGCGGCGCGCGTTACCTCGGCGCCATCACCGAAGTGTGCATCGACGTCGCGAGCCGCGTGCGGTCCGCGCTCGACGCCGGCGCCTTTCCGCTGGTCCTCGGCGGCGATCACGCCCTCGCGGCCGGCTCCATCGCGGGCGCGTCCGCGCACTTCGCCGCGAAGGACCAGCACCTGGGGGTGTGCTGGATCGACGCACACGGCGACCTCAACACGCCGGCGTCGTCGCGTTCCGGCAACGTGCACGGCATGCCGCTCGCGGCCCTGCTCGGCCACGGCGACAAGGCGATGACCACGATCTCCGGTCGCAGCGGAGCCATCCGCGCGAGTGACCTCGCATTGGTGGGCCAGCGTGACCTGGACAGCGCCGAGCAGGCGCACGTGCGCAAGTGGAACCTCTCGACCTTCACGATGCGCGCGCTCGATGAACGCGGCGCTCGCAAGGTGATGGAGGAAGCCATCGCCATCGCGACGCGCGCCACCGCGGGGCTGTGGGTCTCGTTCGACCTCGACGTGATCGATCCGGACGAGGCACCGGGCGTGGGCACGCCGGTTCCCGGCGGGATCACGTATCGCGAAGCGCATCTCTTCATGGAGATGCTCGCCGACTCCGGCAAGCTGGTCGGCATCGACATGGTCGAGGTGAATCCCGTGCTCGACGAGCGCAACCGCACGGCGGAGATCGCGCGTGAACTCATCCTGAGTGCCCTGGGCAAGCGCATCCTGTGAGCACCCCCCGCTACGTCCCCCCGGACTTCAGCCTCGACGCGCTCATGCGCGCCCCGGCCGCGCGCACGGCGCGGGCGGAGCGCGACGGCGTGTTGCCCGACGACTTCTTTGCCACGACCAACCTCCCCACCTACATCAAGGGAGCGGATGGCCGCTGGACGATGCCGCGTGAGCCGCGCATGGACGGCGTGCTCGTGCGTGATGCGTCCGGCACCTGGTGGGTGCGCGAGGGGCGCCGCGTGAAGCAGGGGGACGAGATCGTCGTCGGCCGCGCCGAGGACGGCAGCGAGGGGGTGCTGGTGCACGCCAACGGCTTCCAGGTGGACGGCGGGGCGCATGGCGACTTCCACTTCATGTCGAGCCAGGTCTCGCGCGAGAAGCCGATCGACTACAAGCAGATTGCGCGGATGCTGGTGGACGAGAAGCGCCGCGGCGGCTACGTGCTCTGGGTGACCGGCCCGGCGCTCGTGCACTCGCGCGCGCGCGACAACCTGGTCTGGTTCATCCGCAACGGCTTCGTGCAGGCCCTGCTCGCCGGGAACGCGGTGGCGGTGCACGACATCGAGGCCGCCGTGGTCGGGACGACGCTCGGCATGACCAGCGAGGGGGCGCCAACGGAGAACGGGCACGCGGCCCACATGCGGGCCATCAATGCCGTCCGACGTGCAGGCTCCATCGCGAACGCGGTGAAGAGCGGGATCATCGGCAGCGGGATCATGCACGCCTGCGTGGTGGAGGACGTGCCGTTTGTGCTCGGCGGGTCGCTGCGCGACGACGGCCCACTGCCCGACGTGTACACCGACGCCATCGAGGCGCAAAACGCGACGCGTGCCCACACCGTGAAGGCGACCATGGCCGTCATGATTGCCACGGCGCTGCACTCCATCGCGGTGGGGAACATGCTCCCGGCGTATTACGAGGACCCGCAGCGCGGGATCGTCGAACTCCCGACCATCTGTGTGGACGCGAGCGAGTTCCTGGTGAGCAAGCT
>JAEUJK010000267.1 GCA_016794735.1 Gemmatimonadota bacterium
ATGGCGGGACCTGGGGGACCTGGCCGGTTCGATGGGCGCGGGTGGGATCTACACCACCCTCGGTGACTTGCAGCGCTGGGCGGAGAACTACCGCAAGCCCGTCGTGGGGAGCGCCGCGAGCATCAAGCAGATGATGACGCCATTCACCATGACGAACGGCAAGTCGACGGGATACGGCTTCGGGTTGTTTGTCGACAAGCAGGGGCCGCTCACGCGCGTGCACCATGGCGGGGCGGATGTCTCGCATCGCTCGATGCTGGCGATGTATCCGGAGATCGACGCCGGGGTGACGGTGCAGAGCAACGACGGGGGCTTTGATTCGGGGATCGCGTTCCGGATTGCGAAGGCGTTCTTCCCGGAGCTCACCCCGCCCGCCGCCGCGGCGGCCACGCCCTTTGATCCGGCGACCTACGATGCGAAGCGCTTCGATCCGTTCGTTGGACGCTACGCGCTCGACGCCGCCCCGAACGTGGTCCTCACGTTCAGTCGGGCCGGCGATTCGCTGATGGCGCAGGTGACCGGCCAGCCTCCCTTCCAGATCTTCCCGACCTCGGATTCCACCTTTGCGGTGCGTGTCGCGGCAGCGTCGGTCACCTTCCATCGCGACGCGCAGGGCAAGGCCACCGGCATGACGCTGCACCAGGGTGGCGACAACAAGGCGACGCGGCTTGTGGGGGAGGCGGAGAAGCCCTGGACCCCGAACGCCGCCGAACTGGCCAAGTACAGCGGCCGGTACTTCAGCGAGGAACTCGAGACGTTTTACGAGATCTCGGTGAAAGATGGCAAGCTCGCGGCGGCGAATCGGCGCATGGGTACGGCATCGATGACGCCCGGGGCGAAGGGGACGTTCACGGCGAGTGGGGGGGCTGGCGAGATCACCCTCGTCTTCGAGTATGACAAGACCGGGCAGGTCCTCGCCTTCTATGCCGGGAACGGACGCTCGCGAGACATTCGCTTCGCCCGGATCAGGTAGTCAGCTCGCCCGCAGGAGGCCGGCACAGCGCCGGAGCAGGCGCGCGGCGGCACTGGGGGGATGCTGATCCTCTCTCCCGTGCCGCGCGCGCTTCGCCCCTGCCGCCTGGGGTTCTAGCGAAGGCCCTTCGTCGCCTCGAGCAACTTGTCGATCTCCTCGGCGGTGTTGAACAGCGCCGGTGAGACGCGCACCTGCTTGAGCGCATCACGCACGGTGACGTCGATCGTCGCCTTCTCGAACGCGGCACGATGGGCGGCCGGGTCACCGGTGAAGAAGTACGTGACGATGGACGACGCATTGCCAGCGGGCGTGAACATCCGGTAGCCCTGCCGCGACAGCCCGTCGTGGAGCTGCCTCGCGAGTCCCACCGTGTGGGCCTCGATCCGCGGGATGCCGACCTTCTCTACATACGTCATGCCGGCGCCCAGCATGTACACCTCGGCGAAGGGCAGCGTCGAGTACTCGTACTGGCGCGCCGTCTTGTGCAGCTCGAAGCGATTGTCGGGTAACGTCTGCGCCACCTGCATCCATCCCGAGCGATCCGGCTGGAGTCGCTCGAGCAGGCCGCGTCGCACGTAGAAGGGGGCCGGTCCAAAGCCGCCCAGCAGCCACTTGTACCCGCCGCAACACAACACGTCGACCCCCGCGGCCCGTACATCCACGGGGAACATCCCGACGGCCTGGATGGCGTCCGTATAGAAGATGGCGCCGTGGGCATGGGCCACGTCGGCGATGGGACGCATCTCGTGCCGGAAGCCGTTCTGGTGTGACACCCACGCGACGCTCACCAGCTTCGTGCGGCGGTCCACCAGCGGCTCGATCTCGCGCGCCGTCACGGCACCACCGCGCGCCTTCGCAACGCGCATCTCGATCCCGCGACGCGCCTCGAGGGTGCGAAAGAGGACGAACTCCGACTCGTAATGCAGTTCGTCGATCACGACGTTGTCGCCGGGCTTGAGCTCGAGCGCATTGGCGACGACGTTCTCCCCCTCGCTCGTCGAGAAGAGGAAGGCCACCTCATCGGCCTCCGCCCCGATGATGCGGGCGAACTGCGCGCGCACCTCACCGGTGCGGCGCAGCATCTCCGGGACCTGCAGCGGGTTCGTGGCCTTGCGTTCCACGAAGTTGCGTCCCGCCTCCACGACC
>JAEUJK010000288.1 GCA_016794735.1 Gemmatimonadota bacterium
CCCCTCTCGGTTGACCGACCTCATTGTCCCACCTAGCTTTAGAGGCTCAACCGTAATGGACCACCTGCCTGGCGTGCTCCGCGGATTCAAGCTGCTCTCGGGGAGCGCCAACAGAGGGTTGGCCGAGGAGATCGCTCGCAACCTGGGTGTGGAACTGGCCAAGGTCACGCTGACCCGCTTTGCGGACGGCGAGATCTTCGTCCGGATCGATGAAAACGTGCGCGGCGCGGACGTCTTCATCGTGCAACCGACCAACCCGCCCGCGGAGAACCTCCTGGAGGCTCTCCTGCTGATCGATGCCGCCCGACGGGCATCGGCGGCGCGCATCACCCTCGTTATGCCGTACTACGGCTACTCGAGGCAGGACCGCAAGGACCAGCCGCGAGTCGCCATTGGAGCAAAGGTCGTGGCCAACCTCATCGAGCGCGCAGGCGCCGACCGGGTGTTGGGTCTCGACTTCCACCAGCACCAGCTGCAGGGGTTCTTCGACTTCCCCGTCGATCATCTCTATGCCGCCCCGGTCCTGATGGGGCACTTCAAGAAGAAGCAGTTGAAGGACCCGGTCATCGTGGCCCCCGACGTCGGGTCCGCCAAGATGGCCCGCAGTTTTGCAAAGAAGCTGAACGCCACGCTGGCGATCATCGACAAGCGCCGTCCCACGGCCAACGTGTCGGAAGTCGTGAACGTGGTTGGTGAGGTGGAGGGGAAGGACTGCATCATCCCGGACGACATGATCGATACGGCCGGGACGGTCAGCGAAGCGGCACGTGCGCTCAAGGCCCTTGGAGCGTGTGACATCTACGTGTGCGCGACGCATGCCCTGCTCTCCGGACCTGCCGTTGAACGTTTGCAGAAGGCGCCGATCGCCGAGGTCGTGGTCACCGACTCGATCGACCTGGCGCCGGAAAAGCGGTTTGATCGACTCACGGTGCTGTCGACCGGCGGACTCCTGGCGAAGGCCATCCGCTTCACGCACCTGGAGCAAAGTGTGAGTTCGTTGTTCGACTGATTCCCTTCTCGACTTCCTGGTTCTACCATGGCTACCGCATCCCTCAGCGCCTCCGCCCGAGCGAACACCGGCAAGGGCGTTGCCCGCTCCTTGCGCCGCTCCGGCCGCATCCCGGCCGTCGTGTACGGCCACGCCCGTGCCCCGCAGGCCCTGAGCCTCGATGCGCGTGAACTCGAGCGCCTGCTCGGGCACATCAACGCCGAGACCACGGTCATCGACCTCGCGGTCGACGGCACCAACGCGATGACGCTGATCCGCGAGATCCAGCGCCACCCGCTGAGCCGCGGCGTCCTGCACGTCGACTTCCAGGAGCTGGTCGCGGGCGAGAAGGTCATCGTCAAGATCCCGATCATCCTCGTCGGCACCTCGATCGGTGTGCGCCTTGGCGGCGGCATCATGACGCAGGTCCTCAATGAACTCGAGTGCCGCGTCGACCCGACCAACATCCCGAGCCGCATCGAAGTGGACGTGACCGACGTGACCATCGGCCACTCGATCCACGTCTCCGAGATCAAGGTGCCGGAAGGCGTCGAGGTCGTTGACGACGGCTCTGGTACGATCATGATCGTCTCGGCGCCGAAGGAAGAGGCTGCGGCCCCGACGGCTGAGGGCGGCGCTGCGCCGGCTGAGCCCGAGGTCATCCGCAAGGCCAAGACGGACGAGGCCGAGCCGGAAAAGAAGTGATTGCCTGACCGGTGAAGCTCGTCGTCGGCCTCGGCAATCCGGGGAAGCAGTACGAGCTGACCCGACACAACGTCGGCTGGTGGGTCGTCGACCACCTGGCCGACGTTTGGCATTTCGAGCCCTGGCGCAAGGACCGCGATGCGCTGGTGAGCGATGGGCGCTTCGGGATGACCCGCGTGCGGCTGATGAAGCCGCAGACGTTCATGAACCTGAGCGGGAACGCGATTGCGCCCTACATGCGGAGGGAAGGTTGGTCACCCTCCGCCGACCTGCTGGTCATCGTGGACGAGGTGGCCCTGCCCCTCGGCACCCATCGCTATCGCCCGAAGGGCAGCGCCGGTGGCCACAACGGCCTCAAGTCGATCGAGGCGCACGCCGGGACGCAGGAGTACGCGCGCCTGCGCGTGGGGATCAAGCCGGAGGAAGAGCGCTCGATCGGTGACCTCTCGGACTTTGTGCTGGGGAAAGCGGGAAAGGCGGAACGGGAGGCGATTGCGGGGCAGTTGCCGGACATCATTGCACTTGTCGAGCGCTGGATCGCGGGCGGCGCAGCACCTTCGAGTCAGTGAACTCGGTCAGGGCGAAGCACGGGAAGCACGAGCGGCACGAGCAGCACGCGTTTTCGAGCAGGAAAGACCTTCAGGGCGAAGCACGAGCGGCACGAGCGACGCCAACGGAGTCGCGATTGTCGTGCATCATGACCGGTGACCAGGGCAGGAGGCTCACCTTGTGCTGCCTGCAGGTCAGGCGTTAGGCGCCGGAACCGCCTCCCCTGCCTGCACGGGTGAGCCACTGCGCCGACCGTCCTGCTCAAGCCGAATCCGGAGGGTGGTCGCGCGCAAGGTCGGGACTTGGGTCGCGGCGTCCGTGCGCGCAGCGCCAGGACCGCGCAGTGCAGACCGGGCCGCGGCCGCACCTGCCCCTTCCCCCGGAGTCCCGAGTCGTCCCTTCGCCGCTCCCGCCGTGAGCCGCCGCCGACCTGTTTTGCGCCTGTTCCGTGTCGAGTGCAGAATTGCGTCGGCGGACCCCCAGGAGGCAAAAATGCGTGGCATGAACCGATCCTCTGGCGCCCTGCGCCTTGTAGCCCTCGTCGCCGGCCTCGTCGCCTGCGGTGGAGGCGGCGGTGAACCCACCCAGAACACCCCGACGGTAGCGAGCGTCACCGTCTCACCCACCGACCAGACGTTGGCCCCGTCGGAGACGGTCCAGCTGACCGCCTTGGTCAAGGACGGATCTGGCAATCCGATGACCGGCCGCACGATCGCCTGGACATCCTCCGCAAGCGACAAGGCCTCGGTGAGCGCCTCTGGCCTCGTGAGCGCGGTCGCCCCGGGCAGCGCCACGATCTCGGCGACGGTCGATGGCAAAAGCGGCAGCGCGCAGATCACCGTCACCGCCCCCGTCGCCACGGTCGCGATCAGCGCCGCGTCGACCACGCTTGTGCCCCAGCAGACCTTGCAGCTCAACGTCGTGCTCAAGGACCAGGGGGGCACCACGCTGACTGGTCGTACGGTGACCTGGGCGTCGTCGGCGCCAACAAACGCCACGGTGAACAGCACGGGGCTCGTCACCGCGCTCGCGCTGGGCACCACCACGATCACCGCCACGAGCGAGGGCAAGAGCGGCACGCTGGCGCTCACCGTGGCGACTGGAGCCGTGGTGGGGTCGGCGGGGGGCACGGTCAGCGTGGACAACGGTGCCGTGACGGTCATTGTGCCCGCTGGCGCGGTGTCGGGGAACACGCCGATCTCGATCACTCCCGTGGCGGGTGCCGTGGCGGAACCGACCAATGCCAGCCTCACCGGCACGGCGTACCAGATCGGACCCGCGGGGCTCACGTTCGCACAGCCGGTGACCATCAAGATGAAGTACGACGTCGCGGCGCTGCCGAAGTGGTCGATGACCGGCGACTACGTCGTGATGGTGAACAACGGGACGGGCTGGACGTCGTTAGGCGGCGTGGCGGTGGACACCGCCGCACGGACCGTCGCGGGGACAACGGTGTCCCTGGGCTCCCTCTCGCGACCGATCGCGACCACCGGTCGATCGGCCCCGGGCACCCCTGGCACCGTGGCCCAACTGCAGACCGCGTCGCCGGCCGTCACGACCATCGCCGTGAACTGGGCATCGGTGACCCTGACCCCCGCGGTCGATAGCGTGAATTCGCAGAAGCGTTCCGTCATGATCCACGCCGGCCTCGTTCCCACCGGCGTCGCGACGACCATGCCGGCCCCGCCGGGGATCACGCAACCCACGGCTCTTTGGCGCTACCGGTTCCGCACGACGGGGCAGAACGGCACGCTCGCCGGCGGCACCTTCGACACCGGCTGGGTCGACAGTCCGGACATCCAGTACATCTGCACGAACGCCAACCTCGACGTGGTCAGTGGCCCGATGGACGACGTGATCGTGGACGTGCTGCTCAACCCCGGCACGGAGAACACCCCGGCGCTGCAGAAGATCTCTCGCAAGCAGATGACCATCCACGCGGGGCTGAAGAAGACGTTCGAGATCTTCCCGGACCTCAAGACGATTGCCGCAGGTGCCACGCAGCAACTGCGCTTCATTGTCCGCGACGGCGCGGGGAACATTCTGCCCCCCCAACCGAACACTGTGTACTCATGGAAGAACACGGACATTGCCGGCAAGATCACACCGAGCCAGACCGAGTTCGCGAACTACGTCGGGAACAACACCTTCACTAGCCCCCCGCCCCGCGTCGATCAAGTGGACGCCCAGGTGCAGGGCACGTCTACCGTGGTAGAGCGGTATACGCATTGGGACTTCAGCAAAATCCCGCCTACGCTCGTGGTGGATCGCGTGGTCAACACGACCTACACCTTGAACGGCGCGGCGAAGACCTTCGTCACCGTCCATGTCGACTACACGGTTACGCTGAGTCCAGCCAGCCCCACGGTTACCCTGGGCGGGCAGCCGCAGACGCTCCAGGCGGTCCTGTCGCCCGCGTACAACGGTCCCGGGCTCGCCTACGTGTGGTCTGCGCCCGGGACCCATGGCACCCTCAGCGAGACCAACGGCAACCATTCGGCCAGCAAGTCGGCGACCTACACCCCGAAGCCGCTTGACCCTGGCGGTGTGGACCAGGTTTCGGTGAAGGTGGTGTCCTGGGTCGCCAACACCGAACTCGAGACCCTCGGCACCGGCACCGCCTCGGTAACGGTGGACCCTAACCGCGCCGCGTCGTTTGGCGCGCGGCAGATTGCGATCAACGGTGGGGCGAGCTGGTTCTCGACTGCGACGTTGGAGATCCCGAAGGTCACGGGGGCAAATACCTACGTGGTGACGGGCACTGTCCTGGGGGCCCCGTACTCACGGACCTTCAGCGGTGCCACGTCCACGAACACCCAGACCCTGAACCAGGTACTGGACGGCGGCAACGTGTGGTACATCAACCTCGACGGCGGCTATAACACGATCAAGCAGTTCGCCGACCAGCGGTACCAGATGTACCTGACGCAGTACGCAGGATCGACGGCGAAGTACAAGGCGACGCCCTAAGGAAGTCAGGAACACCGAAGGTCGGCGAAGCGGCGCA
>JAEUJK010000302.1 GCA_016794735.1 Gemmatimonadota bacterium
CCCGAGGCCCGCGAGGCAATGCCGTGCCGGATCGCGTTCTCCACGAGTGGCTGCAACATGAGGTTGGGGACCATCGCGACCTGCAACTCGGACGGGACGTCGACCGTGAACTTGAGCCGGTCGCCGAAGCGCACCTGCTGGATCTCCACGTAGGACGTCAACACGGCGATTTCGCGGGCGAGTGACACTTCCTCCTCTCCCGCACTGTTCAGCGAGGCGCGCAACAGGTCGCTCAGCCCGGAGACCATGCGCTCCGCGCGCGCAGCATCCTGGTGCACCAGCGCCGTGATCGTGTTGAGCGTGTTGAAGAGGAAGTGCGGCTGCAGCTGCAGCTTGAGGGCCTGCAGTTCGGTTCTCGCCAGGCGGGTCTTGAGCTCGGCACCATGGTCCGCCGCTTCGGCGTATCGCACGGCGAGACGTTCCTGCCACCGCGTTGCATACGTGGCCACGGCGCCCACGCAGCCCAGCAGCAGGATCTTCGCCCCTTCGTCGAGGGGAGAAACGGCGGTGGCTCCGCTGGCCCGAACCGGGTCGAGGATGACGGTGAGTCCCCCGCCGGCCCAGAAGACGGCCACCACCGACGCGTACGCCACCACGGCGAGCGCCGAAACGAAGAGGGCCTTCCGCGTGGACGACGCCACCGGCAAGGCCGCGAGGATCACGAAGTACGCGTCCCCGATGGGTGTCTTGAGTGCGACGGCCGGCGACGCCGTCGCGCCGTAGGCCGCGATGATGGCGGTGACAGCCCCGACGTCGGCGATCGGGTTCGCATACCGTAGCCACTCCGGCAACCGCTCGCGTCGGTAGAACAACGGCACCTGCGCAAATGCCCACCCGATCGTCAGCCCGAGGACGATGAGGTTCATGCGATTGAGTGCCGGACTCAACGACGGCGCGTAGATGGCCGCAGCCACGGCGAGCACGCCGAGCAACACCACACGCACCCCGTTGAGGAAACGCTCGGCGCGATCCCGCTCCAGTTCGAGGACCGCAAAGCCCGAGGTGAAGTTCGCCTGGTTCACTGCGCGAACCGGTCGTGCCGGAAGGGGGAGAGGTCAAAGGCCGGGGTCCGGCCAGTGAGCAGGTCCGCCATGCACTCGCCAAGGACGCTCGCAAACTTGAACCCGTGGCCGGAGCACGGACTCATCAGCCAGACCCCGCGGGCCCCCGGGCAAGGGTCGACCAGGAAGTGCCCGTCCGGGGTGTTGGTGTAGAAGCAGACGGCGCTCGCCTGGCGCATCCCCTTGGCCGCAGGCATGAAACGGCGCAGCAGGTCCGTGAGCTCCGCGTTTTCCGCCGGCGAGGCGTCGCGTTCCACGCGATCGGGATCGACCGTCGGACCGTTGTGGTGCCAGCCGAGCTTCAGCCCCTGGCCGGTGTCCGGAATCGTATAGAAGATCCGGCCGTCCGAGAGCTGCCACATCGAGACGGGCATCCGGGCCGCCCGGAACAGCTCGGCATTCCGTGCGGGGGCCCACCACTGCTGGAGCTGGCGCTCGACGCTCAGCATTGCGAGGGCATCCGGCGCGAGCGAACGGTTCCAGGCGCCCGCGGAAAGCACCAGTTGCGCCCCCTCGAAGCTCCCTGAATCTGTGCGCACATTAGTTACACCTTCGGCGCTCTTCCACGACAGTACCGCCTGATTCGTGATGAATTCAGCCCCAGCAGCCTCGGCGAGTCTCAGCTGCGAAGCCCACACCCGCTCCGGCTGGAGCAGCGACGATCCGGGCTCGTGGACCCCCACGAAATCATCCGGAGGCTCGAAGCCCGGGAAGTTGCGATGCAGCTCCTCGGCATCGAGCACCTCGTGCGGAACCGCGTGTTCCTCCCCGCTCCGGATCGTCCCGCGCACCAGCTCCGAGTCCGGGTGGCCCACCATCAGCGACCCCGTCCGGGTCAGCAGGACCTCCCCGGCGTCGTGCTCCAGCTCGCGCCACAGCTCGTGCGAGCGACGCACCAGCGGTACGTACAGCGGGTGCTCGTAGTACGCCTCCCGGATCAGCCGGGTGCTGCCGTGCGAAGACCCCAGGGTGTGGGGCGGGGCGAACCGGTCGATGCCGAGTACGCGGAGACCCCGGCGAGCAGCGTGCAGGGCGACTGAACTGCCCATGACGCCGAGCCCGGCGATGATGACGTCGTAAGCAGGTGGCATCGGGGTGGTCAGAGGCCGGGCAAGCTGATGTGTCGCCGGTCAGGTGGCAACCAGCACCAGACCCTGCAGCCGAGTCCGCCTGGGCGCGAGGGGCAGGGGCCCGACCCCGGTGTCGTGCTGCTTGCCGGTGCCTCCCTGGAACGGTTGCTTCCCTTCCCCCCGGCACGTCCAAGATGTGTCCCACCAACTATATACGGCCCGCGTGTTTCTTCACCGACATCGACCCGCCACCATGCGAGGCATGACGCTCATCGAGATCGTCGTGGCGATGTCGATGTTGGGGCTCGTCGCGGCCGTGGTGCTGCCGTCGCTCGTCGTTCCTCCCA
>JAEUJK010000337.1 GCA_016794735.1 Gemmatimonadota bacterium
CCAGCGACAGCTCGTGCATCGACCTTCGGATGGGAGAGAACGACCGGCAGCACCGGACGCGCGTTCACCGCGCGTCGCTGCTTGCACGGAAGCTAAGCAGTCTGGCCGACCCTGCGGGGGCGAGCCACCGTTCGCCCTCCCGCAGGCCGCCACTCAGGGCACGACGGTCGGGTTCTTCCCCCCGTCGGCGATGAACTTCCGCATCCGCTCCTCGAGCACGGGGAGCGGCACCGATCCCAGCGCGAGGATCGCGTCGTGGAACGCCCGCTGGTCGAACGCGGCGCCTAACGCGGTTTCGGCCTCGCGCCGATGCCGGCGGATCTGCATCTCGCCGAGCTTGTAGGCGAGCGCCTGCCCGGGCCAGGAGATGTAGCGATCGATCTCGGTGGTGATCTCGTGTTCCGATAGCGCCGCATGGTCGCGCAGGAAGGCGATCGCCTGCGCGCGCGTCCACCCATACTTGTGGATCCCGGTGTCGATCACGAGCCGGCAGGCGCGCCACATCTCATACGTGAGCCGACCAAAGTCCTCATACGGCGTCTCGTAGATCCCCATCAGTGTGCCGAGCCACTCGGTGTAGAGGCCCCAACCTTCCCCGTATCCCGAGAATCCCGTGCCGTTGCGAAACGCCGGGCGCGGTGGCCCCTCGAGGGCGAGCGCCGCCTGGAACGAGTGGCCCGGCGTGCACTCGTGCAGCGTGAGCGCGGCGATCGTGTACATCGTGCGCGCTTTCAGGTTGTAGGTGTTCATCATGCAGGCGTCCAGGCCGCCGCGCCCGCCGGTGTAGATCGGGGCGATCGCGTCCGGCACCGGGATGATCCCGTGCCGATGCCGCGGCAAGTACCCGATGAACTCCTTCAGCTTGTAGTCCGCCTTCTTGGACACGTAGGCCGAGTAGGCGAGGAGGTCGCGTGGCGTGCGCGCGTAGAACTGCGGGTCGGTGCGCAGGAAGCGGAAGAACGCCGCCATGCTCCCCGTGAAGCCCGCCTTCGTCTTCACCGCCTCCATCTCGGCGCGAATGCGCGCCACCTCGGCCTTGCCCTGCTCGTGGATCTCGGCGGCCGTGAGCGAGAGGGTGGTGAACTTCTCGATCTGCGATTGATAGAACGCCTCCCCGTCGGGCAGGGTCGTCGCGGCGAGGGCGGTGCGTGCCTTCGGGAGGTACTCCTGTCGCAGGAAGGTCAACAGCGTGCGGTACGCCGGCACGATGCTCTCGCGGATGATCGTGCGGGCCTCGGTGCGCAACGCGTCGCGGTCGGCCGCCGCGATCGTCGCGGGCATCTGCGTGAACGGCAAGTAGAGCGGATTCGTGGTATCCGCTCGCGTGTAGGGCACGATGGTCGCATCCCGCCCCTGCACGCCCACACGTGGCACCGTGTACCCACGCGCGAGGCCCGCCCGCATGTTGGTGACCTGCTCGCCGAAGTAGCGCGGCACGTCGCGCAAACGCGTGAGGTAGCGGCGATAGTCCTCGAGCCGCGCGAGGCCCTGGCGCGGCGTGAAATCCGTCCAGAAGAACGTGTCACTGTTGAACGGCGCCTCGTACGTCTTGAAACGG
Source organism: Gemmatimonadota bacterium (assembly GCA_016794735.1). Taxonomy (GTDB): domain Bacteria; phylum Gemmatimonadota; class Gemmatimonadetes; order Gemmatimonadales; family Gemmatimonadaceae; genus RBC101. Next base: position 1,559 of record JAEUJK010000337.1, read on the forward strand.
ACGTCGTTGGCCAGTGCAACGATCGAGGTGCGGAAGACCTGGTAGTTGATCCGTTCTTCCGGGGACAGCTCGCCCACCGGGATCGAGTCGAGCGCGGCGATGACGCGGTTCCAGTACTCCAGCCGCGCCGATTGCGAGGCCGCGTCCACCCGTGGGAAGGTGTCGGCATTGCGCGCGAGTTCGCGCCCACGCCATTCCCACTCCGAGGTGTACAACGCCCGCAAGCGCGCGTCGGCGGGCGACTGCGCGTCAGCGCCTCGCGTCGCCACAAGCAGGGTGAGCAGGAACGACAGAAGCCGCGAACACCGCATGGATGGAACCTTTGGGGAAGCGCGTGGGTGGAGCGGTCGCGTGGCATCGGATCCCCGCGCATCGGGAAAACATGGAGCCGGTACCTGGCGATTGGTAGGCAGCCTGCACGAAGGCTCCTGGCGTCGCACTGTACTTGCTCCGGTTGAACGCGCCGCCGTACGCTTCGATGTCACTGGCCACCCTCATCGCGAGCCTGATCATGCAGACCCACGCCCCCGTCCCACACTCGGCGACGCGCCACGGGACCGCGACGCGATATTGGCGAAGGACAGGCACGCGCGGCCTGTTGGCGATCGCGCTGGTGACGACGGGAGGCGTCCACGCGCAGGCCCCCAACATCCGGGTGCAGGTGCCCGGCGTGCCCGGCGTGGTCTTGCTCGACTCGATTGCCCGCGCGTTCGCCGTCGCCGCGCCGGCGCAGCGCGTGGAAGCCGCGATCCACGAGACGTTCGCAGGCTTCGGCATCAAGCCGGATGCCGTTGAGCCCGGCGCGGGACGACTCCCCAGTCGCCGCCTCACCATCTCGCGCCGGCTCGCCAACACCCCGCTCTCGCGCTACATCGACTGTGGCCGCGGCTTTTCTGGCGAGAACGCCAACGTCTATCGCGTGACGATTGTCCTCGCGGCGTGGCCTGACCCACAAGCCGGCGACGCCAGGTCGCTCCACGTGGCGTTCATCGGTGGAGGGCTGGATCCCGCGGGCTCGCGCAGCAACTACGTCCTTTGTACATCGAAGGGTGTGCTCGAAGAGGAGTTCGCGACGAAGGTACAGGCACGTCTCGCCACCTCGCCGTGAGGCGCCGCGCCCCCTCCAAACCCGACACGTGACGTAGCACCACGATCCCGGAGCACATAAACCGTTCGCTTCTTTTGGGTGTCTACAGGAGCATGACGGATCGATCCGATGTGCTCCAGGGCACCCTCGAGATGATGGTGCTGAAGCTGCTCACTGCGGAG
>JAEUJK010000415.1 GCA_016794735.1 Gemmatimonadota bacterium
TCCCCCGTGGTCGTGATGAGCTGACCACTCCGGTCGACGAGCAGCGCACAACGCGCCTTGCTGTCGAACAGGAACCGCTGCAACACCTGCCCGATGGCGGTGTTGTCGGCTTCCGAAAGGGACCAGCTGGTGGCACCGAAATTCATACCCGACTCGTTAGGGAGACCGGGACGAGTCCACCTAGGTCATCTCGCGCCGGGCAAACAACGCCTGCGCGATCGTGCCACCGTCGGCGAACTCCAGGTCGCCCCCCAGGGGCAAACCTCGAGCAATGCGCGACACCCGAACATGGTGCGGAGCGAGCGACTGCTGGATGTACAGCGCGGTCGCCTCCCCTTCCACACTCGGGTTGGTGGCCACGATGACCTCCGTGACCCCTCCCGCGGCGACCCGTCGTTCGAGCTCCCGAACCGTGAGTTGGCCGGGTCCCACCCCGTCCAGGGGTGAGATCCGCCCCCCCAGCACATGGTACCGGCCTCGGTACTCCCCCGCCCGCTCGATCGCACTGATATCCGCTGCCTCTTCGACGGCGCAGATGAGGGTTAAGTCACGCCTCGGATCGCGGCAAATGGCACATTCGGCCTCCTCCGTGAGGTTGAAGCAGACCTGGCACGGGTGAACCCGCTCCCGGAGCACGGAAAGGGCGCTCGCGAGCCGCTGGACCTGCTCCGCCGGCTGCTTGAGGAGGTGGTACGTCAGGCGCAGCGCGGTCTTGCGCCCGATGCCTGGCAGGCGGGCCAATTCGGTCGCGAGGGTGTCGATCGCGGACATGCGCCGTCGGGCAGGCTAGAAGGGGAGCTTGAACGGAAGGTTCATCCCGCCCGTCAGCTTCCCCATTTCCGCCTGCGTGGCGTCCTTGGCCTTCTCCGCGGCCCGCTTCTGGGCCTCGGTGACCGCCACGACGATCAGGTCCTCGAGCATCTCCACGTCGGCCGGGTTCACCGCGGCGGGGTCGATCTTGACCTTCTTCACGTTCCCCTTGCCGTCGGCCTCGACACTTACCATTCCACCTCCGGCCGAGCCCGTAACTGTAAGCCTGCCAAGCTCTTCCTGAAGTTGCTCCATCTTGGACTGCACCTGCTGTGCCTGCTGCAGGATCTTGAAAATATCGGCCATGGCCCTGCGGGAAATGGGGGACTAGAGAAGTTCGAGGTCGAGCGCTTCGATCGCCGCAGCGATGATCGGGGACTTCTTGCGGAGGGCGGCCAGGGTATCGGACTTCACCGACTCCGCCGTCATCCGGCTGGGCTGGCGGCTGGCCGACGACTGACCGGCGAAACCGACCTTGGTAAGACCCGCGATGTGGGGGATGAGTGCCGCGAGGAGGTCGCGCGGCGGCACCGACCCTTCGTCCCCGCCGTCGAGCTGGATGGTCAGGACCCCGCTCGCCGTCACCGCCGTGGGCATCGCGTGTTCGAGCACAGCGGCCACGAGGGGTCGCTCCCGGCGAACCGCGGCCGTGATGTCATCCCAGCGTTCCACCACCGAGTTGATGTCCATGGTGGACACCGGCCGCGGACCGGACTGGGTGGCTGGGCGCCGGTCGGCCACGACGTCCATCGCCACCGACGGGGTCGCCGACCGGGGAGCGCTCGGGACGTCATCGGCACGGGGCGCCCGCGGCGCGGGGACGGGTTCAGCGACCCGGCGAACCGACGCGGGGGTGTCGCCTCGTGGAGCGGCGGCCTGGTAGCCGTCTGGCCGGCCCCCGGCAGGACGCTCAGCGGGCGGCGCGCTGCGCCGGACCGGGCCTCCACCAGCCCCGCCACCCGAGGGCGCGCCACCGGCCTCGCGGAGCACCTCCTCGAGGTTCACGGTGCGGTCGAGCAGGGCGAACCGGACCAGGAGCGCCTCGAGCAGGAGCTGCTGCTGCGTACTCTTCCGGAACTTCGGCTCCAGCTCGGCCAATCCGTTGAGCATGCGGAGCAGGTCGCCGGGTGAGAGCTTGCCCTTTCGCTCCGCCAGCCCGGCGCGTGCCGCATCGCTCACCTCCACGCTGCTCGCCCCGAGCGACAGCGCGAGGTACGCGCGAAGCATCTCGCCGAACCCGGTCACGAACTGGCCGAGGTCGATCCCCTGCTCCGCCAGCCGTGCGACCGTGGGAAAGACATCCCCGGCGCGACGATCGGCGATGAGGTCGAGGATGGCGAGGTACTCGTCCTCGGCCACGAGCCCGAGCGCCTCGCGCACGGCACTGGCCGTCACGGTGCCACTGCCTAACGACAGGACCTGGTCGGTGAGCGAGAGGCCGTCGCGCATCGAGCCGTCGGCGGCGCGGGCAATCATCCCGAGCGCGTCGTCGTCGGCCTTGACCCCTTCATCCGCGAGCACGGCAGACAACCGCTCGCGAATGTCGCGCGGGCTCATGCGGCGGAA
>JAEUJK010000455.1 GCA_016794735.1 Gemmatimonadota bacterium
CGCTGGAGCCTTCATTTGGAGGGACGCGCGCTGCCGGACGCGTGAGCGCGGGGTATCGGGACCGTGTGCGTGCGCCATATTAGCCGCGCCTTCACCCCGAGACTCCCATGCGTGTCCGTGATGCCTTCCTGCTGCTGGCGCTGCTGCCTGCGGCGGCACCGGCGCAGCCGGCATACGACCTGATCATCCGCGGCGGGACGATCATCGACGGCACAGGCCAACCGCGGTTTGCCGGTGACATCGCCATTCGCGGGGATCGCATCGTGCGGGTGTCGCGCCTCCGCCTGCGTGGCGGGCCGCAGACGCGGGTCATCGAGGCGGCGGGGAAGGTGGTGGCCCCGGGCTTCATCGACCTGCACACACACCTCGAGCCGCTGCTTTCGCTGCGCGGCGCGGAGAGCCATGTGCGCCAGGGGGTCACGCTGGCCATCGGTGGCCCCGATGGCGGGGGCCCGCTTCCGCTGGCGGCCTATCTCGACAGCGTGGAACGTGGTGGTGTCGGGATGAACGTCGCGTACCTCATCGGCCACAACAGCATCCGTGAGCGTGTGATGGGCGAGGCCGCGCGAGACCCCTCGGCGGCGGAGCTGGCGCAGATGCGCGAACTGGTGGCGCAGGGGATGCGCGATGGCGCGTTCGGGCTCAGCACGGGGTTGCGGTACATCCCGGGGTATTACTCGAAGACCCCAGAGGTGATCGAACTCTCGAAGGTGGCCGCGGCGGCCGGCGGGATCTACACGTCGCACCTGCGCGAAGAAGGACTCGGGCTCATCTCCGGCGTGAGCGAGGCGATCGAGATCGGGCGACAGGCGCGTATCCCGATCGTCCTCACGCATCACAAGGCCGTGGGACGCCAGATGTGGGGGAAGAGCGTCGAGACCCTCGCAATGGTTGATGCCGCGCGACGTCGCGGGATCGACGTGATGATCGACCAGTATCCCTACACGGCGAGCCAGACCGGGATCGATGTGCTCGTGCCACCCTGGGCGCTGGCCGATGGCGACACGGCGTTTGCGCGTCGCGTGCGGGACCCGATCCTGCGCGACTCCATCGAACGCGGGATCGTGGAATACCTGTTGAATGATCGTGGCGGCGGCGACCTCAAGCGTGTGCAGTTCGGGCAGGTGGCGTGGATGCACGAACTCGAGGGCAAGACCCTTCACGACTGGGCCGTGATGCGGGGGATCGAACCCGTTCCGGAGAAGGCACCGGCCCTGATCATCGAGGCCGTGCTCAAGGGTGGCGCGCGGATGATCTACCACATCATCGATGAAGGCGACGTGCGCCGGATCATGCGTCACCCGCAGACGATGATCGCCTCGGACGGACGGCTCACCCGCCCAGGCGACGGCAAGCCGCACCCGCGCGCGTACGGCACCTTCCCACGCGTGCTCGGCCGGTACGCACGCGAGCTCAAGCTCCTTTCATTGGAGCAGGCCGTTCACAAGATGACGGGGATGCCGGCCCGCAGGCTCGGACTTTCGGACCGTGGCGTCCTGCGGGAGGGCGCGTTTGCCGACGTGACCGTCTTC
>JAEUJK010000463.1 GCA_016794735.1 Gemmatimonadota bacterium
TGTCGGGGCGCAGCAGGCGCCGCCGCGGCCCGTTCCGCCGTCGGACAGTGGGCGGCGCGTCGTGATCCAGCCGGGGCGGGGACGGCGTGAGGCGGTGCGTCAGGCCCGGCGCGTGCGGAACGCCCGACTCGAACCGCGGGAGCCCACCGCCACTGAGCTGGCCAGTGCCTACAAGGATGCAACGGCGCGCGACATCATCACCCGGGCACGCCAGGCTCGTGCCGTGCAGGATTCATCACTGCGCAGCTACGACGCCACCGTGACCCAGCGCATCTCGGCCGGGCTCAACATCAAGGCGATCGGCGCCGACCGGTTGCTGTTTCGCAGCGAGCTGGCGGCGCGCGTGCGCTGGATGACCCCCGATCGTGTGGTCGTGGACATGCTTGGCGCCCGCACCGCGTCGCCGGTAGCCTTTCCCGGCACGCGCGTGCTGACCGGTTTCGCCGAGATGGTCCCGATCCCGTGGTTCACGGGAGCCGAAGGGCTGATGTGGTGGTTCAACATGGATGGTGGCGAGGATCCCGGGGACGAGGATGACAACCCCTTCCGTTACCTGCATCCACTGGCCGACGGCGCTGAGGTGGCCTACACGTATGAAGCAGGTGAGGCGGCGACGATCCGCCTGCCGAGTGGGCGCACCCTGGCGTTGCACGAAGTCATCGTGCGGCCGCGGGAGGCGCAACAGGAATACATCGCGGGCTCCTTGTGGTTCGAGGCCGGGGCCGGGCAGCTGGTGCGCGCCGTCTTTCGCCCGGCGGCGCCCTTCGACATGAAGCAGATGCTCGAGCGCGAGGGTGACCTGGAGGACATCCCGGCACCAATTCGCAGTACCCTCATGACGCCCTTCGACTTCGACGTCGAGTCGTTCACGGTCGACTACGGACTGCATGAGGAGAAATGGTGGCTACCTCGGGTGCAGTCGGCGCGCGGACTCCTGCGAACCGGGTTTGTGCGCTCCACCGCCACGATCGACCAGCGCTTTCGTTATGCATCGGTCGACGGCCTCGATTCCCTGCCGGCCATCCCGCGCGGACGCGACCGGTTCTCCCGTGACGTTGGGGACGACGTCGGGTTCATGGTGAGCGGGCTGGTGGACGCCGCCGTACCCGGTCGCGTCGGGCGCCCGCGGGAAGAGGTGGGGATGCGGTGCGCGAAGGGCGACACGACGCAGCACCGCCAACGCCGCGGCGACCTGCGGATCCTCGTGCGCACCCCCTGTGATACAGCCGCGCTCGCGCATTCCGACTTGCTGCCGCCCAGCATCTTCGAACCGGGTGAGGAAGCCTTCGGGATCGCGGAGACGCGCGCGCTCGCCAAGGAGCTCAAGGTCGACGAGTTGCTGGCGACGCGTGGAGGCGCAGCGCCCCCGTCATCGTCGCCATGGACCCTGACCTGGGGATTGCAGCGCGGGATGCTCCGGTACAACCGGGTGGAAGGGCTCTCCGCAGGCGTCTTGGCCGAGCGCCCCGTGGGGCGCGGCATCACGATGGCGACGACCGTACGACTTGGCAGTGCGGATCTCGAACCCAACGCCGAGGTGCGGTTCATACGTGACCGGCTCGGGCGCTCGCTCACCCTTGGCGCCTATCGCCGGCTCGATGTGGTGGACGACTGGGGCGATCCGTTCGGGATTGGTGGCTCGCTCTCCGCGCTGCTCTTCGGTCGCGACGAAGGTCACTACGCCCGGGGGACAGGGATCGACCTGGTCGGCCTGCATGCGCGTGGCGCCGTGACGTGGCGGTTGTTCGCGGAACGCCAGGATGGTGCGGTGGTGGAAACGGACCTGTCGCTGCCGCACCTCACACGTGAGGCACGCTTTCGCCCGAACGTGAGGGCCGCCGAGGCTGACGAAGGCGGCGGCCAGCTGCGGATCCGCCTCGAACGCGGGCTCGATCCACAGGGATGGCGCGTGGCGAGCGAGGCGCGCCTGGAAGCGGCCGCGGGATCGTATGACTACACGCGCGCAGCCGGGTCGGCTTCGCTGTCGCGCGGGTTGTTCAACATGGCGGCGGTGTCGGTCTCGGGGAGCGCCGGCACGAGCGGCGGGCAGCTCACCCCGCAGCGTGCCTGGCGACTGGGCGGGACACACACCGTGCGGGGGCACCGGCCGGCCGTGCAAAGTGGCAATGCCTTCTGGCTGGCGCGTGCCGAGGTCGGGCGCAGTGGCGCCGGGATGCGCCCGGTGGCCTTCTATGATATGGGATGGGCCGGGGATCGGACGGCGTGGAACGTTGGGGAGAAGGTCCGGGGCGCCGGGGTAGGGCTCTCGATCCTCGACGGGTTGATGCGCGTGGACCTCGCTCGCGGGGTGCGCCCGACCACGGCCTGGCGTGCGCACCTCTACGTCGAGGCGCGCTTCTGAGCCGTTAGGCGCTGCCCTATCGGACGCGCCGCATCACGGCGCGCTGGCGCCCTTGCACCCGGAAGGAACTCACGGCGGCACCAGCCTCCGAGTTGGCCCCGGCGCCGCGCTGGCTTCCCAGCGGGGTCGCATCCCACCAGATGATGTCGTGCACCAGCGAATCCCCGGCCATGGTGTGACGGCTCTCGAGCACGCGGGTCCCCACCTGGAAGACACTGACGAGTGTCCCGCCGACCAGCGTCTCCTCGAGGACGAGTCCGTTCCCTTC
>JAEUJK010000457.1 GCA_016794735.1 Gemmatimonadota bacterium
CCGACCTGGTTGTAGATGACCGTGTCGGCACCCGTGGTGTAGCGCCAGCGCTCACGACCGCTCGCCAGTTCCAGCGCGTACAGGTTGCGGTCCCAGCTGCCAACAATCACCAGGTTGTTCGCCACCGCCGGCGACGCATGCACCACGTCCCCGGTCGCAAACACCCAGCGCTGCGCGCCCGTGCGTGCGTCGAGCGCATACACGTGCTGGTCACCGCTCCCAAAGATCACCAACCCACCCGCAACCACCGGCGACGAAAGAAAGACGTCGAACGGGTCGGGCATGCGCTCGGTGCGCGGGATGGCCCCATGAATGCCGGGCGCCGTGAAGCGTCGCTCGCCCTTGGTCGCAAACACCCAGCGCTGTGCACCGGTCGCGGCATCTACCGCGTAGAAGTTCCCGTCGGTACTCGTGATGTAGGCCACGCCGTCCACCACGGCCGGCGAGGACGAGATTGGCCCGCGGGTCGCGAACTTCCATCGCTGGGCGCCCGTCTCACGGTCGATCGCGTACAGCGCGCCATCGGTGCTCCCGACGTACACCGTCGGGCCGACGACCGCGGGAGATGAGAGGACGCGTCCGCCGGTCCGGAACTTCCACTGCACGGTACGCAGGGTGGGTGCGGTCCCGGTATACGTGCCGACATGTGTCGGGTCGCCGCGAAACATCGGAGACTGGGCGTCCGCGAGGGACGCAAGGAACAAGCAGGGGACGACGTAGCGCATGGAGTACGGGCAGGGGACGCTCCAAACTCCTCAGGCCACCAGCGCTGTGTCGAGAACGATGTTGCGATATCGCCGGCGCGTGCGCCGCCGGGTGGAACGACCGATCCGTGGGGCGAGTCAGTGTGGCCATTCTCGGCGTGGCGGGTTCCGCCGCGTGAAGCCGCTTGAATGGTACAGACACTCGCCCACCCACCCTGCCACTCGCGGACACATCGGTATCCCGGGCGGCGGCCCCAAACATCATGTCCGCATTCGTTCACCACATCCGAACGTGCTGGTCCGCCCTCGCCAGCGCCCTTCTCCTGACCCTCGTGGCCTGTGGGGGTGGAGAGCCGGCCACGTCTCCACCGCTCACGCCTGGCTTTGCGGTGTCGCTCCCCGCAACCGCGCTCTCGGTCGAACAGGGAGCTACCGGAACGCTCAGTGCGACCGTGGTGCGGAGCGGGGGATTCACGGGCGCCGTCGACGTGATCGTTGAGGGGCTCCCCGCTGGGGTTTCGGCATCGCTGTCGCCCGCGGTGATTGGGACTGGCACCACGAGCGGAACGTTGAGCGTCGTCGTCGGCACTGCCGTGGCTCCTGGGTCCTACCCGTTCACGGTGCGCGCGCGAGCGACGGGCCTGGCGGACCAGACCATCAATGCCTCGCTGACCGTCACCCCCAAATCGACGATTGCACTCACTCTCACCCCGACGACCGAACGCGTGATCCACACCGGGAGCACGACGTTTCGTGCCGTGGTGTCGCGCGTGAACTTCACCGGAGCTGTTACCCTTGCACTGGCCGGGGTGCCGACCGAGGTCACGACCACCGTGACCCAGGTCGCCGACACGTTTACGGTCGCCGTCGCTGTGGGCCTGAATGCGTTCGAGGGATCGCACCCGATCACGCTGACCGCCAGTGGGAGTGGCGTCGGCAACGCCACGGCAACCTGGACGTTGCAAGTGATCCCGCGTCCCGCCAGCATTGCGCTCAGCCTCAATGGACTCGGCTCGATCACGACGTCGGCGGGCGGGCTTCCCGTGTCTGCGACAATTCTCGTGCGCCGCACCGAATACCTGGGCGACGTCGCGGTCGCCGTGGAAGGGACATTGCCGACGGGGGTGAGTGCGACAGTCGTCCAGAACCCGGCGGGCTCCAACACCTACGTCGTGACGTTCACGACGAGCCCGCAAGCCACTCCCGGCACCTATCCGATCACCTTCAAGGGAACGGGAACCGGAGGGCTCGAAGCTCGCGTGCAGCTCTCGCTGGTGGTCACGCCGTTTGCTTCACTGACGTCGCTTGCACTCAGTCGCCCAACGCTCGTGCTGGCACAGGCGGGGACAGGGGTCACCAGTGCGACCATCGTCCGGAGCAGCTTCGCCGGGCCAGTCACGTTCGCTGTCACCGGGCTCCCGGCGGGCGTGACCGTCACCTTTGGGACGAACCCGACATCGACGAATGGCATGGCGATCACCGTGACCGTCGCGGCCAACGCGGTGCCGGGCACCTATGCGGTCACGGTGTCCGCGTCTGGCGCCGGGATCGCCACCATCTCAACGCCGTTGACCCTGACCATCACGTTAGGCGGCCAACCCGGGAACACGACCTTCCTGTTCTGCGGACCGGCCGACGAACTCCCGATCTGGTTTGGCGCACAGCCCGGATCGCGGTGGCTGCAGCTGTTGTCGGCGGCGCCCAACACCTACTCGTTCGATGCCGGCAACACGGCGGGCGTCGCGTGGGTCACGCAGGATGCGTCCAACCAGAGCACGCTGACGGTCTTTTATGGCACGCAGGAAGAACTGGCCGCCGAGGGCGCGCGGCACTGCACGTCGCCGTCCGGCAAGGGGGTGACGGGCTCGGTGACGGGGCTCGGCGCCAGCGATCGCGGCAGCGTGTACTTCGGACCGCGCAGCGCCGAAGGCCTGACCTCCGCACTTCCGTCGTTCACGCTGAACGGCCTGCCCGATGGTCCGCGCGACCTGGTGGGCGTTCGCTTGCCCGCGGCAACCCCGCAGCCGGATCGCATCGTGATCCAGCGTGCCCTGAACCCGAGCCACAACAGCGCCCTGGGACCCATCAACCTTGCCAATGCCATCGTGCCTTCCACACGCGCGGTGACCGTGCAGAACCTGGGGGCCGGTGAACTGGCCTCGGTGGGTTCGTTCCTGCACACGGCCCTCGGGACGATCGCCCCGCTTGGCGCGACGGCGGCCGCGAGCATGACCTCGCACGTGGCGAGCGTGGTGCCTGCGTCGGACCTCATCGCTGGTGACTTGCATGGCTTTACCGCGACGGCCGGCCAGTACAGCGGCAATGCGTTTACCGAGGGGCGCGTCGCATCCACCTACACGACGTCAGCCACCGCACCGACCCTCGCGCTGGGCGCCACCCTCACGACGCCCGATGTCGGCACCTTCTCCCTCCTCAACGGGGCAATCGTCGTGCGCACCCGCTTCACCATTCAGCCGGAGTACAAGCAGCTGTTCGTGATGCACTACGCCCAGTCGAGCGGTGGGACCACGCGCCACGTGCGGGTGACGGCGAGTGGCGCCTACTATGAGGCCATCGGGGGGAACTTCATCCGTATGCCCGACCTCGCGACCGCGGCCGGGTGGCAGCCGCAGTGGGGTATGCTGAACAACATCCTGATCTCATGGTCGGTCGCCGCCTATGGATGGAGCGGCACGCCGGGTCTCGCACCGCCGCTGCTCGACGGCGCCATCGTTCGCGGCGGCTTCCTCACGGGGAGCTACACGCCGCCCTGACGCATCGACTCGTCAGGCGCCTCAATCCCGATGCGCTTCTTCACCAGGTAGATCGGGCGTCGCTTGGTCTCCTCGAACAGGCGCCCGATGTACTCACCCAGGATCCCGAGGCAGAAGAGCTGCACCGCCGAGGAGAACAGGAGCACGAGGATGAGGGACGTCCATCCGCGCGACTGGTGCGGGTTGTAGCCGGCAATGCTGAAGTCGCCGATGTACTGCGCGAGCACGACCAGGCCGAGCGCGACGGCCAGGGCGCCGACGATGAAGCCCATCAGCATGATCGCCTGCAGCGGGCGA
>JAEUJK010000591.1 GCA_016794735.1 Gemmatimonadota bacterium
CATCTGGAACGAGTTCACGTTAGGCGCCTCGGCCGCTTCCTGCGGCGTCATGCCGAATTCCACGGTGTTGAGGAAGAACTGCAGCAGGTTCTGGTCCTGCGAGTCGCCGCCTTGCACCGAGAACGCCATGAACGGCGCCCCGTCCTTGAGCGCGAGGGTCGGTGTGAGGGTGACGCGCGGACGCTTCCCGGGGGCGATCACGTTGAACGGGCCGTCGCGCGGGTCGGTGATGAACGACTGCGCGCGCTGGCTGAGCCCGACCCCGGTGCGCCCGGCGATGACGGCCGGCACCCAACCACCGCTCGGCGTGATCGAGACGAACCACCCCGCGGAATCGGCGGCCTGGATCGACGTCGTCCCGGCGTAGAAGCCCTCCTCGAACGACATTCCCGGGATGACCCGGTCCTGCTGGCCACTCATGGGCATCGCGGCCGGGGCGCCGGTCGTGCTCCACTTGTCGAGGTAGTCCTTGAACGGGTTGGTGCCGCCCTGGAAGGGGTACGGGTCACCCGGCTTCACCTTCGGATCGTTGGCGTCCCAGCGGATCTGTGCATAACGCGACTTCGCGTAGTCCTTGGAGAGCAGCCCCTTCATCGGTTCTTCCGGGGCAAAGGCCGGGTCGCCGTAGTAGAAGTCGCGATCGGCGAACGCCATCGACATCGCCTGGTATACCGTGTGGATGTAGCGCGTGCTGTTGAAGCCCATCGCCTTGAGGTCGGCGTTCTCGAGGATGTTGAGTGCCTGCAAGAGCGCCGGGCCTTGCGTCCATTGCGAGAGCTTGTAGACCTCGACCCCCTTGTAGGTCGTGGACATCGGCTCCTCGATCTTCACCTTCCAGTTGGCGAGGTCTTCCCGGGTGAAGAGGCCGCCTTCCTCGCGAACGCCGCGCACGATCTCCTCGGCGATGTCACCCTTGTAGAAGCGGTCGTACGCCGCGTAGATCGCCTCCTTGCGTGACTTGCCGGCTGCGCGCGCCGCGCGTTCGGCCTCGACGAGCTTGCGCAGGGTGGCCGCCAGGTCGCGCTGAGGGAAGATCTCGCCAGCGGCCGGTGCCTCACGGGCCTCGCCGAGGTGTGGCAACATCACCTCGCGCGAGTACTTCCATTGCTTGAGCTGCGCCTTGTTGCTCTCGATCGAGTTCGCGGTCTGGGCCTCGATGGGATAACCGTCGGCCATCTGGATGGCCGGCGCCAGCACCTCGGCTAACGACATCGTGCCGTACTCGGCGAGCATCGTCATCAGGCCGCCGGGCGTTCCCGGGGTGACCGCGGCCAGCGGGCCGAACTCCGGCGGGGCGTTCATGCCCTTGGCCCGGTAGAACTCCGGTGTCGCACCCGTCGGGGCCACACCGAGCGCATTGATCCCGATGACCTTCTTGAGTCCGGGATGGTAAATCAGGGCCTGCGTCTCGCCGCCCCAGCTCAGGACATCCCACATGGTGGAGACGGCGCCGAGCATGGCGGCGGCCGCATCGATGGCATTGCCACCCTTCTGGAAGATCATCGCCCCGGCCGTGGCGCCCAGCGGCTTGCCGGTGACGGCCATCCAGTGGCGGCCGTGGAGGGGCGGCTTCTCCGTTCGCTGCGCATCGGCAGGATGCGTTGGCACAACGAGGATGGCGACGACGACGGCGAGAAGGTGGAGTCGGCGCATGGGCGTCTCGGGAAGGGGAAGGACGACGGGGCGGCCACCTGAGAATCGGGGTGGGCCCGCGCGAGCGCAATGGCGATGAGGCCCTGCACGGACGCTGGTGGCGCGCCATCGGGCGACGCGACGCGCGAGGGTGGCCTCCCGCGCGGTGTGCCGGGCCATGGTCCGGGGCGGCGGCGGGCGCACGCATGCGCCCGGTGCCGCTGGCTAGAACCGCGAGGGACGGAGCTGCACGTCGGCGTTGGACCACGCGCGTGTGAAGCGCGCCAGGACCTCGCGTCCCTCCCGGCGTTTGCCCTGCGCGAGCAGGCTCTGCGACAGGCCGTGGAGCGCCCATCCATTCTCGGGGTGGCGCACCAGGTCCTCGCGGTAGACGGCCTCGGCGTCGGCCGGCTTCCCTGCAAGCAACAACACCTTGCCGAGCGCGTGGCGCGTCGGCGGGTGCAACGTCGGCGGGTCAGCGTAACGGAGCGCGTCTTCTGCCGCGACGGCGCGACGCAGCGCCGCGATCGCGGCATCCCATTGGCCGCGTCGCGCGGCCAGCTCGCCGGCGAGTACGTCAACCGCGACGCGCAACGCCTTGCCATTGTTGTCGTCCGACGAGGTCACGGCCGCAATGGCGCGTACGGAATCGTGCGCGGCGCCCGCTTCGGCCCAACGACGGCGTGCGGCAAAGGCGACGCCGCGCGCGTAATACGCCATGCCCGTTGCATAACGAGACGTGGTGGGCAAGGGAGCCTCCAGCACCTCGGACCATCGCCCGAAGGTCACCAGCGTGAGCAGGTGCGATGGGAGGATGGACTCCACCCAGTCGTGGTCACGGGCGACGGAGGGGTCGATTGTGCGCACGGCCTGGGCCGCGTACCGGATGGCCAGTCGGCTGGAACCCATCATCGCGGCAGCGAAGCTGAGGTGATGGGCGGTGTATGGGACATAGCCGCCTCCGTACAGGTCACGCCGCCGACCGGAGCGGTCGAGGGTGGCGTCGTCTGCCTCGAGTGCCTGTTGGTTCGCGCGCAGGGCATCGGCGTACCGGCCTGCACGCATGTAGATGCGTGCGGGCATGTGGACGAGATGCCCCGCGCCCGGCATCACGCTGGCCAGCTGCTCGGCGCACGGCAGCCCGCGCGCCGGATCACGCGCCTCGACCAGGTGGATGTACAGATGGCAGGCGCCGGGATGGTCTGCGTCACGACCAAGCACCTCTTGCAGGGCGTCGAGGATGCTGGGGGTATCGGGCCGTGGTGCACCATCGGCGAGCCAATAGGTGCCCGGGCTCAGGTTCATGAGGGCCTCGGCGAACAGCACACGCGCTTCGAGATCGTCGGGGAAGGCGCTCACCACGTCGCGCATGGCATTGGCATATGCCGTGTCGCTTCCGTTGCGGCCATCGTGCACGAATCGCTTGCCAAGCGCGATGATGAGGGCGCGCTCACCCGGAGTTGCTCCGGCTACAAGTGACGTTGCCTGGGCGATGGCGGCGCGCGCCGCCTCGGGTGGGCTCGACGCGCTCGCGGAGTGGATCCCCGGGGCGCCGGCCAGGGCCACGCCCCACGCGCACATGGCGCAGGTGGGATCCTCGCTCAGGGCGTTGGCGAACGCGGTTGCTGCGTCTGCCTGGTTGAACGCCCAGTAGAGTCGAATCCCCTGGTCAAACCACGCCTGCGCACTCGGGGATGGCGTGCTCACCCGGTAGTGATGACGGCCGAGGTCGGTGCGCAGCACCGCGGCAATGGGACCGCGGCCAGATCCGTGAGAGGGCGCGCGTTGTGCCAACGCAGCCGTGCGGGCGAGCACACACAGCGCCAGCAGGAGGAAGGGTCTCATCGGTTGATGGCCGTGCAATTCGTGGTGGGGCGAGGGCGGTCGTCGTAGATTGCGCGTTATCGCCCGTCCACCCGACATGCGCCCAGCGCCGTGTGCCCCATGACCGAGGACTCAGGACCGGTAACGGCGCTGTTGGCACGCGCGGGCGATGGCGACGCCTCAGCCCTCGATCGGCTCTTTCCGCTGGTCTATGCGCAGCTGCGCGCGGCGGCCCAGCGGGCGATCGGCAGGGAACGCGCCGGACACACGCTCCAGCCGACGGCGCTGGTGCACGAGGCGTACCTCAAGCTCGTGGGCGGCGGCACGATCCCCGCGCGTGATCGCGCGCAGTTCCACGCCATCGCGGCTCGGGCGATGCGCCAGATCCTCGTGGACCATGCGCGGCGCCACCGCGCCGACAAGCGTGGTGGTGGCGCCGTGTTGGCCGAACTCCCGGATGACGTGGCCGCAAACAGCGGGCTTGCTGCGGATGAGCTCGTCGCGTTGTCGGACGCGCTGGATCGCTTGTCGGGTGTGAGCCCGCGGTTACGCACTGTAGTCGAGATGCGGTTCTTCGCCGGCCTGGAGGAACGCGAGATCGCCGAGGCGCTGGGGGTCACGACGCGCACGGTGGAGCGTGACTGGGTCAAGGCGCGTGCGTGGCTCTATCGAGAGGTCTATGGAACGGGTCGTGGCAGCGGGGAGGAGCAGGGACGTGAACGGGGGTGAGTCCTCGTCCTGGTCGCGCGTCGAGCGGCTGCTCGACGACGTCCTGGAGATGGACGAGGCGACGCGTGCGCGCTGGCTCGAGGGCGCACGGCACGGCGATGCGCTTGAACGCGAGGTCGCGCAGCTGCTGAACGACGGCGGACAGGAAGGAATCCTGGATCGCGAGATTCCCGCACAGATCGTCTCGCTCGATGAATGGGCGGAACTGGAGCCGCGACTGCGTCGCGCCCTCGAGGGTCGGTATCGCATCGATCGGTGCCTTGGCGAAGGCGGCACCGCCCATGTGTACCTCGCGCATGAAGCCAAGCACGATCGGGCCGTCGTCCTCAAGGTGCTCAAGGAGGAAGCCGCGCTGTGGATTGGCGCCGAGCGCTTCCGGAGCGAGATCCAGATCCTCGCGCAGTTGTCGCATCCGCACATCGTCCCGCTGATCGATTCCGGCGAGGTCGACGGCCAGCTGTACTACGTGATGCCGTACCTCGGCGGCGAGACGCTGCGTGAACGATTGCGAGGCAACGTCCTTGGCGCAGAAACCGCGCGCGCGATCCTGGCGGATGTGGCGCGTGCGCTGGCCCACGCGCATGCGGCTGGCATTGTGCACCGTGACCTGAAGCCGGCGAACGTCCTGGTCCTCGAGGGGCACACGTACCTCATGGACTTCGGCATCGCCCGCTCCACACGCACGGTGACCCTGCTCGACGCCACGCAGGAAGGGGTCGCGATCGGCACGCCGGAGTGGATGGCGCCCGAGCAGCGGGCGGGGCGTGCGGTGGATGCACGCACCGACACCTATGCCTTCGGCCTGCTTGCGCGCGCCGTGCTCGCGCATGCCGCTCCGGATGCCCGCACCCCGCACCTCGAACGCCTGGTGACGGATTGCCTGCGCGACGATCCGGGCGGCCGTCCTGCCGACGGAGCCGAGTTGCTGCGACGGCTTGGGGCGATCGAGCAGCGCAAGACGACGCGTTGGCATCGTGCGGCCAATCGCGCGGCGTGGCTGGTGGTGGGGGCGGTGACGGTTGGTGCCGGCGCCTGGTGGGCGTGGCGCCGCCCTGCCATCGACACGTCCACCCTGCCGGCACCGGTGGTCGTGGCCCCGTTCCGCAACGAGACGGGGGACTCCACACTCGGCGTGTGGGGGCGCATGGCGGGTGATTGGCTTACGCAGGGCCTGCTGGAGGCCGAGGGGCTGGCCGTGGTTCCGTGGCCGGTGGCCCTGCAGGCCGCGGGACAAACCGCCGACAGCGCAGACGCCATCGGCGCCCTGATGCGGGAGACGCGCGCGCGAGCCGTCCTCACGGGGGCGTATTACCTGGCGGGGGAACGCGTCCAGTTCCAGGCGCAGCTCACTGATGCGAACGGGCAGGTGCTCGCGGCGCTCCCCACCGTGGAGTCTTCGCGCGACTCGATCGCGTGGGGCATCCAGGACCTGCGCGACCGCTTGCGCGGGATGATCGCCCTGCGCACCGACGACCAGGTGCGGGAATTCGCG
>JAEUJK010000632.1 GCA_016794735.1 Gemmatimonadota bacterium
GACAACGTCGAGATGGCCGTGCGCGCCATCAAGGCCATCGGACTGGACGTCGGCGGCGTGGACTTCCTCACCACCGACATCACGCAGTCATACAAGGACATCGGCGGCGCGATCTGCGAAGTGAACGCCGCCCCCGGCTACCGCATGCACATGGCGCCGAGCGATGGCAAGCCGCGTGATGTCGCGGGTCGCACCATCGACATGTTGTTCCCGCCGGGCAGCCCGAGCTGGATTCCCATCGCCGCCGTCACCGGCACCAACGGCAAGACGACCACCGCACGCATGCTCGCCCACATCCACAAGATGTGCGGCAAGACGGTGGGCCTCACCTCCACCGACGGCGTCTACATCAACGGCCAACGCACCGTGGCCGGAGACATGACCGGCCCCGTCTCCGCGCGCATGGTGTTGTCCGACCCCTCGGTGGACGTCGCGGTGCTCGAGGTTGCGCGTGGCGGACTGCTGCGCGCCGGCCTGGGCGTGCGCCACGTGGACGTGGGCGCCGTCCTCAACGTGCAGAGCGACCACCTCGGCATGCGCGGCGTGAACACGCTCGACGAGTTGGCCGAGGTGAAGCGCATCATCGCCGAGGTGGCGCGGGATACGGCAGTGCTCAATGCCGACGACCCGCGGGTGTTGCGCATGGCGGCGTATTCGGACGCGAAGAACGTCTGCTACGTGACGTTGAATCCCGAACACCAGCTCGTGCGCGAGCACATTCGTGCCGGCGGGCGCGCCATCGCGCTCGAGGGGGGCATCAACGGCCAGATGATCACGATCTACGACAAGGGCGCGCACATCCCCCTCTTGTGGACGCACCTCGTGCCGTCGACGATGGAAGGGAAGGCGACTTTCAACGTGCAGAACGCGATGTTCGCGGCGGCCATGGCCTACAGCATGGGCGTCAAGCTGGAAGACATCCGCAACGGGCTCCGCACCTTCCACACGACGTTTTACCAGGCACCCGGCCGGCTCAACGTCTTCGACGAGCACCCGTTCAAGGTCATCATGGACTACGGGCACAATGCAGCCGCCGTGGACGCGGTGTGCCAGCTGGTCGCCCGGCTGGAGTGCAAGGGACGGCGCATTTGCGTGGTCGCCGGCCCGGGCGATCGCCGCGACGAGGACCTGGACGAGATCGGCCAGGCCGCCGCCCGTGGCAACTTCGATCACTACATCTGCCGCCGCGACGACGACCTGCGCGGCCGCGACCCCCGCGACGTCCCCGAACGCATTCGCGCCGCGCTCATCGCGTCCGGCATTCCGGACTCGCGCATCGAGGTCATCCCCGACGAACAGGAAGCCATGCAGGCTGGCCTGGCCATGGCCCAGCGTGGCGACATCCTGCTGCTCTTCGCCGACGCCCTCGCCCGCAGCTGGAAGCAGGTCGTGCACTTCCGCAGCGAAGGGGCCACCGAGTCGCTGCATGTCACCGGGTCGCATCGTGTGCCGGTGACCGGTGACGACGAGGCCATTCGTGCCAGTGCCGCAACGCTGGGTGACGAGGCGTCGCTCGTGCGCGACGAACGCGGCGTTCGCCTCGCGCGCGAAAGCGACGACTGACCGGACGTGTCCTCCGCGCTGATCGACTCCCGTCGCTTGATGGGACCCAACCTCTATCACCCCCGCCACGGTGCCGTGCTGGAGGTAGCGGTTGAACCCGCGCAGGCGCAGGCCCTGGCCCGGCGCTGGTCCGTCGCCGCGCGCCAGTTGCTGGACGCGCTCGGCTGGGCCAACGAAGTCGTGGTGACGCGGGAATGGCCCGGAGGGCTCGGATTGTTTGTCACCGCGCCGGTGGACGGGCTTCTCGCCGCCACCGAGGTCACCGAACAGGCGCTCGCCCTGGTGGAGCTGGGAGATGCCCCGCCCGACCACGACCTGCTCGCGCGCCTGCGTGTGCACATCCAGCACGAACGCCGGTCGGCGTTCGCCCACCTCGCCGAGGGGGCACAGGCCCGTGGACTCGCGTTCACCTTCGACGATGAGTGTGTCGCCGTTGGCGGTGGGGCGGGGTCGCAGCAGTGGTCGCTGGCCACACTGGCGAGCGCGCCAGGTCCCGATTGGGCCGCGCGCCACAATGTGCCCACCGCCCTCGTCACCGGCTCCAACGGCAAGACCACCACAACGCGACTCATCGCCGCGATGTGCCGCGACGCGGG
>JAEUJK010000654.1 GCA_016794735.1 Gemmatimonadota bacterium
GATCCGTCGGGCTTCCTCGCGATTGAGCGCCTGTCGCCAGAGTTGCTTGCCCGCGGGAAGCCCCGAATGGTGCGTGAGGAGCTGGCGGACGGTGACGCGATCCTTGTTGGCACCGCTGAACTCGGGCAGGTAACGCACGACCGGTGCATCGAGGTCGAGGCGTCCCTCGTCGTACAGGATCATCGCCGCGGTCGTCGTCCCGACGACCTTCGTGAGTGAGGCGAGGTCGTAGATCGTCGCTTAGGGATCGACATACGGACTGCTTGCCGTCCACCCCAACTTTCCGTAGCCGCGCTGGAGCGCTGCCGCTCCGCGACGTCCCACCACGACGGCGGCCCCGGGGTATCCACCCTCGGAAATGCCCCGGCGAACCACGCGGTCAATGTTGGCGAGCCGCTCCGCCGACATCCCCACGTCCCGAGGCGCCCGGACCGGCAACCGGTCGGGTGCTGCGACGAGCAGGAGGATGAGCGAAAGGGAGTCGATCACGGCGGGTTGGACGACGGTTCCAGCTTTGGAGACGAGCAAAGCTCCTGCCACGCAAGCGCCGCGGCAGGGGCCTCATACCCCAAGATGGCGCAATTTGTTGCAGCAGCGCAAGTTCGGATGGGACGGCTCATGTAGTTCGTCCGGTGGGCCGCCCCCAGGCTGGGACGGCAAACCGGGCAGGGTGCCTCGCTGGGGGGACGAATCCGTCCGGCAGTCTCGGCCGTGGGGATTCTGGTAAACCTTCCGGCGCTTGCGCCGTGACTGACATTTCAGAATCCCATGGCCACGGACCAGCAACTCATCCAGCGCGCGGTAGACGGCGATGAGCAGGCGATGCGGCGACTCTGGTCGCAGCATGCGCCGCACATCGATGCCGTCGTGCGTCGCCTCGTCGGCGATCCCGACACGGCGGCGGACATCGCGCAGGAGGTGTGGATCCAGATCTTCCGGGCCCTGCCGTCGTATCGGGGGGAATCGCAGTTCGGCACGTGGGCGCACCGCATTGCCGTGAACCGCACGTTGAACGCATTGCGGCGCACGCGGCGGATCGAGAAGATCGAGACCGGGATCGAGGAGGATACGGCCGCGGTGGAGCAGACGGTGGACGGGTCACTGGTGATGGAAAGCATCCAGGACGCCACGGCTCGCTTGTCGCCGGGTGCACGCACCGTGTTCGTCATGCACGACATCGAAGGGTATACGCACGAGGAAATCGCCCGCGAGCTGGGCATCACGGCGGGTGGATCGAAGTCGCAGCTGTTCAAGGCACGCGCCCGCTTGCGTCGCATGCTGGGCCATCTCGTGGAGGGTCTTTCGTCGAGGGATCATGGGCACGCCGCACCTGGATATTGAGCGTCTAGCCGCACTGTCGGACGAGGCGCCCACGCCATTCGAGCGTGAGCACCTGGCCGAGTGCCCGTCGTGCACGTCCGAGTTGGCGTCGTATCGCCTGCTCGTCGCGACGGCGCGCGATGAACGTCGTCGGATTGCACCGCCGCTGACGGACTGGGACCGCCTGCGCGCGCAGCTGGATACCGAGGGATTGATCACGAGCCCGGCGGTGCGATCGCGCCGTGCACAACGGGTCCGGTGGATGCAGCGCGCGGCCGCGGCCGCGTTGCTCGTGGCCACCGGGGCGGTGGGCGGTCGCTGGTCGGCCGGGCTGCCACTCACGCAAGCCGTCGCCGGCCGCGGTGCGGTGCCCGAATCGATGGAAGAGTCGCGCCTGATGCCCGTCGGCAACACCGAAGCCGGGTTCGACTCGCCGGAGTCGGCCCTCGCGCAACTGCAGCAGGCGCAGCGGCTCTACGATGAAGCCGCGTCCTGGCTGACGGCGCACGACACCACCTCGGCGATGGGGGCTTCCGAGCAATACCGGACCCGCCTGGCCGCGCTCGACATGGCGTCCGAGACGTTCGAGCAGGCGCTGACGGATGCTCCGGAGGACCCGATCCTCAACCAGTACTTCATGGCGACGATGAATGCGCGGGAAGTCGCTATCCGTCGGTTGGGCACCACCCTGCCGGTCGGGGTCCGCGTGGGACGGTTCTAGTGATGAGCAGCATGGATTCGCGTCGCGTGGTCCCGGTGCTGACGGTGTTCGCCCTCGCGAGCCTGGTCGCCCCGGCGTCCGCGCGCGCGCAGGGAGACTCGGTCGGGGTGGCAGTGGTCCGCGCCTCGACGCCGTTCGAGCAGCAGGTCGAGCGCCTGGCCCGCATCCTCGTGGGCCAGCAGCAGCGCGTCATCCTCCTCACCGGCACCCGGCAGCAACTGGTGCAGTCGCTGCGGTCGACGACGGTGCCCGAGGTGCAGCGCGGGCAGGTCCTCGCACGGCTGCGGAGTGTCGAGAGCGAACTCTCGACGCTCGACGCGTCACGCGCGTCGTTGCGCCGCCAGCTCGAGGACTTGTGCGCCCGCACCCAACGCGCCGAGGGATGGCTCGGCATTGCGTTCAACGGCGACTACACGATGGATGCAACGCCGGACGGGGTCCTGATGGCCGTCCGCCGGCCGCCGGAGGTCGAGACCGTGGAGCCCGGTTCGCCAGCGGAAAAGGCGGGACTCCGCCGCGGCGACCTGCTGCTCTCCTTTGGGGATCGCGAGCTCTCCGATGCGGTCATTGCCCTGAGTGACCTGCTGCGTCCCGGCGCGCGGCTGCCGATCCGCTTCAAGCGGGGCACGGATACGCGCACCGTCTCGGTCCTCATCGAGCCACGCCCGGCGGACTTCCGCCCCAGCTGCGGCTGGGAGGACGACCTCATCGCGCGCGCGCTCGCCCCGCATAACACGGCCGTCACCTTCGTCGTGACGACACCGGAGTCGCGGTCGCCCCAGGGGCAGAATCCGTTCACCATCTCGTCCGGGATCGAGGAACGACGGCCCACCGCCACGATCCGTTCGGCACAGGGGCCGTCCGGCTTCACCTTCATCGCCGGCTCGTCGGCGCGATTGCTCGCGGGAACGCAGCTGGTCCCCGTGAACGAAGGCATCGCGGCCCTCACCGGCGTCGAGCGGGGCGTCTTTGTGGCCGAGGTGGCGCGCCGTTCGCTCGGCGCGCAGGCCGGGCTCGTGGCTGGTGACGTGATCGTGAGCGCCGACGGCCGGCCGCTCGTGTCCCCGGCCACGCTGGTGCAGCTGATGGAGCGCTCCGAATCGCGGGAGCTCAAGCTGCAGGTCGTCCGTCAGAAGAAGACCGAGACCCTCACCCTGAAGTGGTAGGGCTCGCCGCGCTGCACCGCCCGGTGGCGGTCAGCGCCGTCCGCCGAGCTTGCCCGGGGTGAGCGAATAGAGGAGCTGGGCCGTGGCGCGATCGGCGCCGCTCAGCTCCTTCACGCGGACACGCGGCGCCATGATGCTCGTCGTGTCGCTCGTGTGGTCGAGCCCCAGCATGTGCCCCACTTCGTGCAGGGCGATCGCCTTCGTCGCGGCACGGTCGAGCGGCTCGCCACCCTGGTGGTGCACCGCGAGCATCACGTTCGCCTGCAGGATGTACCAGTTCTCGTCGTGGGTCCACAACGTCTTGCCACTGATCGGCTCGCGAAAGCGATCGACCCAGGTGACGTGGACGTTGGCCGAGGCCGAGTCGAGGACGAACGTGAAGTTGACGGGGATGCCGGACTCACCCCACTCGAGGAATGCATCACGCACGAGTGGCAGCAGCGTGGGCGACCAGTGCTCGATCCGGGCGACGGGCTGGATCCAGATGCGCAGCGGGTCGCTCCGCCGCTCTGCCCAGCGCGCCAGGGACGAATCGTGCGCCATCAGCACTTCGCCAATGAATGTGCTCGTCGAGGCCAGCTCAATGCGGCGGCGCGCGTCCTCGGCCTCCGGCGAATAGCGATACGGCCGGGCGACTTCATTGTCGGCCGCGGCCACCACGGCACCCCCGTTCTCGGACACCACGGGTTCACCGTTCTGCGTCCGAGCCGCGTGGAGTTGCCGCGTCTCGAGTACCTGGGATCCCACGAAGGTCGCCAGGGCGACCAGGGTGCAGGTCACAAGAAGATCGAGTCGCTTCATGAGGGGAATACGGGGCTACGAGAGAAACTGCTCGACGGACTCGAAGAACCGCTCCGGTGCCTCCCAGAACGGCATGTGG
>JAEUJK010000683.1 GCA_016794735.1 Gemmatimonadota bacterium
GTACATCTCCGGGGAGTACGAGCGCATGGTCACCGGCCTGACCTCGTTCGGCCTGCAGGGGTCGTTCTTCTCGGTCAACGACGGGAGCTACTCCACGATCGAGGGGAAGGTGCGGTTCTACCCGAACGAGGAATGGCCGCGGGGCTTCTCGATTGGGCTTGCCGGTGGGGTGACCCGCCTGGCCGAGGATCGGTTCAACACGTCGACAGGTGGTGACGAACGGGTATCGGAGACGCGTCCCACGGTGGCCGTGATCGTGGACTACAACTGGATCATGGGGAAGGCGCAGCGGGTGATCGTGGGTGGTGGTGTCGGGGCCAAGCGCCTGATCGGGGCCAGCAGCGACTTCATCGATATCGAGACGGCGTACCCGACCGTCCGCTTCCAGATCGGGATCAGGTACTAGGGCGCACCGGCGCGGGCCACGGGATCATCGCCCGTGGCCTTGTTCGACGAGCGACGCGACGATCTTGCCTGACGAGAGCACCCCGGGGAGCCCGGCGCCCGGGTGCGTGCCCGCCCCGGCAAAGAACAGGTTGGGGATGTCCTCACTCACGTTGTGGGGCCGGAACCAGGCCGACTGCGTGAGGATCGGCTCCACCGAGAACGCACTCCCGAGGTGGCTCCGCAGGTCGTCGCGAAAGTAGGGCGGGGCAATCCAGCGCTCGGTGACGATGTGGCGCGACAACCCGGGGAGGTACCGCTCCTCGAGGTACCGCACGATCGCGTCGCGATACTTCGGCCCCTGCACGTCCCAGTTGGTGTCCCCGCCCAGGTGCGGCACGGGCGAGAGGACGTACCACGCATCGCCGCCGGCCGGCGCGAGCGACGGATCGGTGGCGGTGGGGCGATGCAGGTAGAGCGAGAAGTCCTTCGCGAGCCGCTTGGTCGTGAAGATGTCGTCGAGCAGGCCACGGTACCGCGGGCCCATCAGGATCTCGTGATGCGCAATGTCGTCGTACTGGCGGTTCGTCCCGAAGTAGAGGACGAAGAGCGACATGGAGTAGCGGCGACGCGTGATCCGTCGGTCGGGGTTGCGTGGTCGCACCGCGGGCTCGACGAGATGCAGGTAGGTGTTGGCCACGTCCGCGTTGGACACCACGGCGTCCGCTGGCAGGAGTTCACCGGAGGCGAGTCGTACGCCGGTGGCGCGCCGCCGCACCGGGTCCACCTCGATCCGCGCGACCGGGGCATCGCACCGCAGTTCGCCCCCCATGTCCCCGAAGAGCGTCGCGAGGGCCCGCACGAGGGCGCCGGTCCCACCCATCGCAAACCAGACCCCCCATTCCTTCTCCAGGTGATGGATGAGGGCGTAGATCGAGGTCGTCTGGAACGGGTTGCCGCCGACGAGCAGCGGGTGGAACGAGAACACCTGCCGCAGCCGCTCGTCGCGGATGTACTGGTTCACGAAGCCGGCGACCGAGCGATACGACTGCAGCCGGATGAGGTCCGGTGCGACGCGCAGCATGTCGCTGACCTTGAGGAACGGCTGGTCGATCAGCCCGAAGCCGGCGCGG
>JAEUJK010000695.1 GCA_016794735.1 Gemmatimonadota bacterium
TTTGCCATTGCGGCACACGACCGGGTGATCGAGGCGTACCTCGGTGGCCTCGAGGACCGGCTGGCCGCCGGGCACCCGATCGACCACGTCGCCTCGGTGGCCTCGTTCTTCGTGAGCCGCGTCGACAGCGAGATCGACAAACGGCTCGATGCCGCCGGCCCCGAACACGCCGCCTTCAAGGGACGCGCCGCGATTGCGAATGCGCGGCTTGCGTACCGGCTCTTCACGCAGCGGTTCTCCGGGGAGCGGTGGGAGCGCCTGCGCGCGAAGGGGGCGCGGGTGCAGCGGCCGTTGTGGGCCAGCACCAGCACCAAGAACCCGGCCTACCGCGACGTGATCTACGTCGAGACGCTCATCGGGCCGGACACGGTCAACACCATGCCGCCGGCCACCCTGCAGGCGTTCCGCGACCACGGGGAATCCGCCCGCACGGTGGATCAGGGGTGGGATGAGGCCGAGGCGCTGGTGGCCGCCCTCGCATCTCGCGGCATCGCGATGGACGCCGTGACCGACCAGCTCCTCGCGGAAGGGCTCGCCTCGTTCCAGAAGTCGTTCGATTCGCTCATCACGGGGCTCGCGACCAAGCGGCAGGCGTTAGGCGCCGCCAGCGCCTGAACCCTGTTCCCTGGGGTCCCCCGGCCGATACTCCGGGGGACCGCCCACACCCAGCACCAACGTGACCTCACACATCCCGCGCACCAAGGTGGTCTGTACGCTCGGCCCGGCCACCTCGACCCCCGAGGCCATCGGGGCGTTGATGGACGCGGGACTGAACGTCGCGCGCATCAACTTCTCGCACGGGACGCACGAACAACACGCGGATCGCATCCGCATCGTTCGTGAGGAAGCACGCCGACGCGGACGCCCCGTCGCGATCCTCGGCGACCTGCAGGGACCGCGCATCCGCATTGGCGACCTCGCGTCGCCGATCGTGGTGGAGGCCGGGCAGGACGTCGTGTTGTGCCACGAGGACACCCTCGCGCCCGGAGACATCCCGGTGACGTACGAGGACCTGGCGACCGACGTGAAGGTGGGGGACCGCATCCTCGTCGACGACGGCCTCATCGAGTTGGTGGTGCTGGAGGTGGTTGGGCCACGCGTTCACGCCCGGGTCGTCTACGGCGGACCGATCAAGAGCCACAAGGGACTGAACCTCCCCGGGGTCGCGGTCTCCGCACCGTCGCTGACCGAAAAGGACCGCGCCGACATCAGCTTTGCCATCGAGCAGAAGGTCGACTACCTCGCCCTGTCGTTCGTGCGACGCGCCGAGGACATCGGGTCGCTGCGTTCGCTGCTCCCCAAGGGGATGCTGATCGTCGCGAAGATCGAGAAGGACACCGCCCTCGCCCAGATCGAAAGCATCCTCCGCGCGACCGACGCCGTGATGGTGGCCCGTGGCGACCTCGGGGTCGAGTTGCCGTTCGAGGAAGTGCCGCTCGTGCAGAAGCGGATCATCCGGCTCGCCAATGTCATGGGGCGCCCGGTGATCACCGCGACGCAGATGCTCGAGTCGATGATCCAGAACCCGCGGCCGACGCGCGCGGAAGCGAGCGACGTCGCCAACGCGATCCTCGACGGGACCGACGCGGTGATGTTGTCGGCCGAGACGGCGTCCGGGTCGTACCCGCGCCTCGCGGTGCAGGCCATGCAGCGCATCATCAACGAGATCGAGCAGCATCCGG
The DNA here is from genome assembly GCA_016794735.1 of Gemmatimonadota bacterium. Classification (GTDB taxonomy): domain Bacteria; phylum Gemmatimonadota; class Gemmatimonadetes; order Gemmatimonadales; family Gemmatimonadaceae; genus RBC101. The sequence continues at coordinate 1,683 of JAEUJK010000695.1, forward strand.
CCCCGTCGCGCGACACGCGTCGGCTGGCGCAGGGCGCCGCGTCCACCGAGGAAACGATCGCGGCAGCCACCGCAACCGCCGTCCGCCTCCTCGGGGCCCCGCTCGTGGTGGTCTTCACGAAGAGCGGGTTCAGCGCGCGCATCGTTGCCGCTCAGCGACCGGGCGTGCCGCTCCTGGTGCTCACGGACATCGAGCGCACCTACCACCAGCTCGCGCTCGTGTGGGGGGTGATCCCGGTGCTGGTGGCGCCGAGCGAGACGTACATGGAGATGTTCAAGAAGGCGCACGCGGCCATCCTCCAGCGCGACCTCGCGCGCGAGGGGGACCGGGTCGTCGT
>JAEUJK010000730.1 GCA_016794735.1 Gemmatimonadota bacterium
TCCGGCGAGGCGCAGGTCGCGCTGGCGCTTGACCTCTGCGCTGCTGAACGTCGGCCGCCGGATGACGTCGGCCAGCAGGTCCAGCGCCGGGTCGAGCGAGCGACGCGCCACCTTGAGCGAGATGGAGTACCCATCCCACGACGCAGTCGACGAGAGGTTGGCGCCGAGGTAGGCGAGTTCGGACTGGAGCGCGGCGGCGCCGCGTGCACCGGCGCCGTCGTCGAGGAGTCCGGTCATGAAGGTCGACATGCCCGGGGTGTTGCCGTCCAGCCGCACGCCACCATCGACAGTGACGATCACCTGAACGAGCGGCAGCTCATGGTTCTCGACAACCTTGAGCCGCATTCCACCGGGCATCTCCGTCACGCGGACGGGTGGAACGACGAGACGTGCCGGACGTGCGAGCCGTGGCGCCTTCGTGCGGTCGAACGCGGCCTGGGCGCCGAGTGCGGGCGCGAGGGCGCAGAGCAGGACGGCGGAGCGATGGAGGAACGAGCGGGTCATTGGACAGTCCTCCGCGTGGCGGCGAGATCCTTCTTGCCTTGTGGCACCACGCTCAACGTGACCCTGGGGCCCCGCAGGTACGTGTTCACCACGCGCTTGATGTCCTCGGCGCTCACGGCCGCGTACCGGTCGAGGTCGGCCTGGAAGCCATCGGCCTTGCCCGTGAGGTAGTAGTAGTTGTTGAGCTGTTCCGCCTTGGCGTTCACGGACTCGAGGCGATTGAGGAACGAGGCCTCGATCGCATTGCGTGCCTGCTGCAGCTCGCGGGCGGATGGGCCTTCGGTCGCCAGTCGGGCGAGGTGTTCGTCGATGGCGGTGGTGAGTTCGTTGAGGGACTTCCCCGGTCGCGCCGTGGCGACGACGGCAAAGTCGCCGTCGAGCTTCTTGCTGCCGTTGTAGGCATTCACGTTGGTCGCCAGCTCACGCTCGTAGACCATGGTGTTGGTGAGGCGCGAGTTGCGCGCACCGGTCAGCAGGTAACTCACCAGGTCGAGCGCGGCGTCGTCCGCATGAAAACTCTTCACGCCGTGCCACGAGAGGTACACGCGTGGCAGCTGCACGCGATCCTCGGTCACGATCACCGTGTCAGGTACCGTGAAGGTGGGTGGCGTGGGGCGCGTGAAGGCCGGCCCACGTGGGATGTCCCCGAACATCTGGCGCACGGCGCGTCGCACGGAGTCCGTCTTCACCGCGCCGGCCACGACGATCACCGCGTTGTTCGGGGCGTAATAGGTGCGAAAGAAGTCCTTGACGTCATCCAGTGACGCCGCCGAGAGGTCGGCCATGGAGCCGATGACATTCCAGCTGTAGGGGTGTCCGGCCGGATAGAGTGCGGCGGGCAGGATATCGCCGGAGAGCCCGTACGGCTGGTTCTCGTAACTCTGGCGACGCTCGTTCTTCACGATGTCGCGCTGGGCGTCGAGCTTGGGCAGGTCCATGGTAGGGAGGAGCCAGCCCATGCGATCGGCCTCGAGCCAGAGCATGAGCGGCAGGGCGTTGCTCGGCCCCCACTCGTAGTAGGCGGTGCGATCCTCGTTGGTGGTGCCATTGTTCGACGAACCCGAGGCCTCGAGGCGCGTGTCGAACTCGGGGTACGGGGCGTGTTGCGACCCCATGAACATCACGTGCTCAAAGAGGTGCGCGAAGCCGGTGCGCCCGACCTTCTCGTCACCGGATCCGACGAGGTACCACACGTTGGTCGCCACCGTCGGGACCGAGTGATCCTCGTGGACGATGAGCGTGAGGCCATTGGGGAGGGTATCGACCGAGGCCGGCACCTTGAGGCGCGGCGCCTGGGCCACGAGCGCAGCCGGGAGG
>JAEUJK010000741.1 GCA_016794735.1 Gemmatimonadota bacterium
TACGTCGCCGCATGTTGGGTCGACGCACTGCGCGAGATCCACCCGGTGATGGCCAGCCTGGAGCCAGGGACGGACGCTGCCTTGGTGGAGTGGGAGCGCGCCGCCGTGTCGTCGCTGGAGCGGCTCCGACTCCCCGATGGCCGGTTGGCATTGCACCGCGATGCGGGTGGGCGCCTGGAGTCCGAGCTCACGGCCCTGGCCGCTGTCCCGATTGCGCTGGACGTCGATCGCTCGTCCAGCAGGCACGAGGTGCTGCGGGCGCTGGCTCACCCGCGATTCCAGGCCCCGTGGGGCCTGCGGATGCTGCCGGTCGATAGCGCGCGTTATGCACCGCGCAGTTACCACGCTGGGGCGGTGTGGCCGCTCTTCACGGGGTGGGCGGCGCTGGCAGATGCGGTGGTGGGGGACCTGGACGGTGCATTGACTCGACTCGACACGATTGCGGGGCTGGTCGAGCGGCGGAACATTGGGGCCTTCGATGAGGTGTTGGATGGCAATGACGGCAGCGGGGCAGGGGTGTGCAGCGACCAGGCCTGGTCGGCGGCGGCCCTCGTGTCTCCGATGATGCAGGGCGTGCTTGGCCTTTCTCCCCATACGTGGGGGGCAGGGTGCGACGTGCATGCACGCGTGCCGGCTCGACTCCATGGATTGTCCCTGTCCGCCATCCGCACCAGTACGACGCGATGGTCGGCGCGGTGGAGCGCCGAGGGCGTCGTGGTCGAGCATCTCTCCGGGGCACCGCTCGCGATCCGCGCGACGGACGTTGGCCTGGCGGTGGTGATTGGCGAGGCTGGCGATGCGCGCCGTCACCTCATTCCGGCGGGTGACCGCTGATGGCAGGAGTCCGGCTCCAGCACCTCGTCAAGCGATTCCCCGATGGGAGCACCGCGGTCTCCGGCCTGACGCTGGACGTGCAGGCGGGGGAATTCCTCGTGCTCGTTGGGCCCTCCGGGTGCGGGAAGACGACCGCGCTGCGGATGATCGCCGGGCTCGAGGTCCCGACGATGGGGCGCGTGCTGATTGGCGAGCAGGATGTCACCGACCTGCCGCCCGGGGACCGCGATGTGGCGATGGTCTTCCAGAACTACGCGCTGTACCCGCACTTCACGGTGCAGGAGAACATCGAGTTCCCGCTCCGGATGCGAAAGGTCGTGGCCACCGAGCGGGCGCGCCGGGCGCGTGAAGTCGCCGAGTCGTTAGGCATCGCCCCGTACCTGGCGCGACGCCCGGCCGAGCTCTCGGGTGGCCAGCGGCAGCGGGTTGCCCTCGCGCGGGCCCTCGTGCGCGAGCCCGCCGTGTTCCTCTTCGACGAGCCCCTCTCCAACCTCGATGCACAGGTGCGCGCGGCCACGCGGGCCGAACTCGTGCGACTGCACCGGCGGCTGGGGATCACGATCATCCACGTGACGCACGACCAGGTCGAGGCGATGTCGATGGCGCAGCGCGTGGCCGTGATGCACGAGGGCCGCCTCGAGCAATGCGCGCCTCCCATGGAGGTGTATGGCACACCGGCGACGTTGTTCACGGCGCAGTTTGTCGGTTCACCGCTGGTGAACACGATCAGCGGCCGTGTGGACGGGTCCGGGGGCCGCCAGGTGTTCACCGGGCCCCTCGTCGTGCCGGTGCACGCGACCCCGGGGGACGCCACGCTTGCCGTGCGGCCGGAGCATCTCCGCCTGGGGCCCGCCGAGGGGGCGCCGGAGGCGACCATCGTGCTGGTGGAGCCGCTGGGCGCCGAAACCATCGTGCACCTCGCGCTGCACGATGGGACGGAGCTGCGTGCGCGCCTGCCAGGCAACTCCACGATGGAGGCGGGCGCCGTGGTCCAGGTGTCGGTCGATCCGATGCAGGCACTCGTGTTCGACGCGGCGGGCCGGTTGGCGGGGCGGGGGCGCGGGTGAGGCGTGGCGTAGTCGCCCTGCTGTTGGCCGTTGGGGCCTGCGCACCGGATCGCCCGGTGACGGTCCTGCGGATCACGTCGTGGCAGACCCCGGCCGAAAACGCCCTGGACCTCCCGGCCATTCGTGCCTTCGAGGCGGCACATCCGGGCGTGCGCGTCGAGAACGAGCCGGTGGCCAACCAGGCGGAGTATCGCGAGAAGGTGATCACGTCGATCGCGTCGGGGGCGCCGCCCGATGTCTTCCTGATGGACAACATCGACGTCCCCGCGTTTGTCTCCGCATCGGTGTTGCTGGACCTGCGACCGTTTGCGTCGCGTGTCGGCGTACGGCTCGAGGACTACTACCCAAATGTCCTCGAGATCTTCGCGCGTGGTGAGGCCGTCTACGCCTTCCCCAAGGGGTTCTCCCCCGTGGTCTACTACTACAACCGCGCCCTCTTCGACCAGGCGGGGCTGCCGTATCCACAGGATGGGTGGACGTGGGATGAGTTCACCGCGACGGCACGGGCGCTGACTCGTGACCTCGACGGCGACGGTGCCACCGACCAGTGGGGCACGGCGCTCATGCGTCCGTTCTACGCGTGGCAGGCGGTGGTGTGGTCGGGCGGAGGTGACATCCTCAGTGCGGACGGCCAGCGTGCGTCGGGCGCACTCGACAGCCCCGCCACCATTTCCTCGTTGGAGTTCCTCACGTCGCTCGTCCTGACCCATGGCGTGGCCCCGCGTCCCAACGCCTTTCGTGCGGTGACGGGGAACGAGAGTCGCTTGTTCTACAGCGGCCGCCTCGGGCTCCTCCCGAGTGGCCATTGGCTGATCCCGAACATCCGCCCGCAGCTCGCGGCGGGTCGCCTGCGGCTCGGCGTGGTGTCGGTGCCGCGCGCTCCCGGGGCGATGGTGGCGACGCCCCTCTTCGCCTCCGCGTGGGCCGTGCCGCGCAACACGCCGCGCCGGAAGCTCGCGGTGGCCCTGGCCGCGGCGCTGGCCGGGCCCGAGGCGCAGCGCAGTCGCCTGGAGGCCGGGCTCGAGCTGTCGGCCATGCCGTCGGTGCTGGACGCCTGGGTGCCGCGTGATTCGACCGGCCTGGACGCGGCCTTCGTGCGACAGGTCGCGAGCGGGCGGCCGCCGTGGGGGGCGCGCATTGCGAAGTTCCGTGAAGTGGAGGCCCAGCTCCCCGAAATCCTCGACCAGGTGATCATCCAGGGGCGAAGCGTCGCCGATGTCACGCGCGAGGTGGCGCGTCGGCTCGACCAGGTGCTCGCGCGATGATGACCGACCGGCGCGCGGTGCGATGGGGGCTCCTGCTGTCGGCCATTTGGCTGGCCGGGGCGCTCCTCGTGTCGTATCGCGTCGGGGCCGCGGCGGAGAACGCGTTGGCGGTGCAGGAGGCGCGTTCGGTGGGCGAGTCGTTCGACGCCACGCAGCGCCCGGCACGGACGGCCACGCGATATGTCCCGGTGGCTGGCCCGATCCAGCAGGTGGTGCGGGTCATGACGCGACTCGTCGGCCCCGCGGCGGAGCGGATGCGCGAGGAGGAGCGCGTCCTGGTCTGGCGAACCCTGCGCGAGCGGTATATCAGCGTACCGGTGAAGGACGCCGACGCGTGGGACATCGTCGGGGCGGTGGTCGTGGCGGCCAATCCGGTGTCGATCCCCTGGATCGTCTGGCTCGCGGTGTTTGGCTCGGGGCTCCTGGCCGCAGCACTCCTCCGTCGCGGCATGCGCCTCGCGGCCACCGATCGCGAGACAGCCCCGTATTACCTGGTGGCCGATGGCATCGCCGTCCTCGCGATCGGCACGGCGGTGTCGGCGCTGCTCCTGCGCGGGCACCTGGAGGACATCGCGCTGCGACTCCCCGAGGTCACCGCCCAGACGCGCTTCGACCCGATGGTGCTGACCCTGCCTAACGGGCGGGTGGTGGCGTTGCTCCTCGCGGGCCTCTGGGCGGTCTGCACGGTCGGGCTCGTGGGGGTGGCGTGGCTGGCGTCGCCACGCCAATCGGTGGCGACGCGACGGACGGCACGCACCGCGTGGGCCTTCCTCGCCCCCAGTGCGCTGCACCTCCTGTGCTTCACCCTGGGGCCGCTGGCCTTCACCGCGTGGCTGTCGGTGCACCGATGGGACCTCCTGGAGATCGACCGGCCATTCATCGGGCTTGCGAACTACGCCGAGCTGGTGCGCGACCCATTGTTCTGGAAGGCGCTGCGCAACACGGCGTTGTACTCGTTGTATGTGCCCGTCACGATGGTGCTCGCCCTGGGCGCTGCGGTGCTGCTCAACCAGCCGCTGCGCGGAATTCGCGTGCTGCGTGCCATGGTCTTCCTGCCGGCGATCGTGTCCTACGTCGCGATCGCCATGGTCTGGCAGTGGATCTACCACGCGGACTATGGGCTGCTGAACCATGTCCTGCGGTCGTTAGGCGCGTCGGGCCACGACTGGCTCGGTGATCCCGCGACGGCGCTGCCGGCCTTGATGGTGGTCTCGGTGTGGGTGCAACTCGGCTACCAGATGGTCGTGTACCTCGCCGGGTTGCAGGGGGTGCCGGCCACGCTGCTCGAGGCCGCGCGGCTCGATGGCGCCAATGCATGGACGCGATTCTGGCAGGTGACCGTGCCCTTGCTGCGTCCGGTCTCGCTGTACCTGCTGGTCACGGGGATCATCTGGTCGTTCCAGGTCTTTGCCCTCGTGTACGTCATGACCGAGGGCGGACCGACCCGGGCGACGGACGTCCTGGTCTACCAGATCTACCAGAACGCCTGGGAGTTCCGGCGCATGGGGTATGCCTCGGCGCTGAGCTGGGTGCTCTTTGCGTTGCTGGTCGGACTGACGCTGCTGCAGTGGCGGCTCCTCAACAAGCGAGTCGAGCATGCCGCGTAGCGGGCACGTGACGCGAGTCGGCCGCACGGCCGCCGCCGTTGCGGCGGTGGTCGTCGCGCTCGTGATGGTCGTGCCATTCCTGTGGATGGTGTCGACGGCGCTCATGGGGGAGTTCGAGGTGTTGCAGTACCCGCCGCCGGTGCTGCCTGCAGTGCCTCGTTGGAGCAACTTCCCCGAGGCCCTCACCACACTTCCCTTCGACCGCTTCTTCCTGAATTCTGCGGTGGTGGCGCTGTTCACCGTGACGGGACAGCTCGTCTGCGGGGCGCTGGGTGGGTATGCGCTCGCGCGGTTCCGCTTTCCGGGGGACCGTGCGGTGTTTGCCGCCTACCTCGCGGCGCTCATGGTCCCGTCGATCGTGCTGCTCATTCCGCGCTTCCTGCTCGTCGACGCCCTCGGCGGGGTCGACACCATGGCGGGGCTCGTGTCGGCGGAGCTGGTCTCGGTGTGGGGGGTGTTCATGATGCGCCAGTTCTTCCTCACCCTCCCGCGCGAGACCGAGGACGCGGCGCGCATCGATGGGGCGGGGGAGTTCACGATCTTCACCCGGATCGCCCTCCCGCTGGCCCGGCCGGCCCTGGCGACCTTTGCCCTGTTCGCCTTCATCGACGCCTGGAAGGCCCTCCTCTGGCCGCTGGTGGTCACGCGCTCGATGTCGCTCCGGACCGTCGAGGTCGGCATCGCCTCGTTCCACGGCCTGTACTACGCCAACTGGCCGTACCAGATGGCCGCGGCCGTGACGGCGCTCGTGCCCGTCTTTGCGGTCTTTTTGGCCACCCAGAAGTACTTCACGCGCGGCATCCAGCTCTCCGGCCTGCGCTAGTCCGCCGCGCCAGACGGCGCGCGACCACGGGTTTGTTACCTCCAGCCAGCCTCATCGGTCATCATGACCGGGGACGCGCCACATCGCCTACTCGTGGCTTCGGAGAAGTCAGAACATGGCTATTGCTCAACTGGATCAGACCACTGCACCGCATGTGTTGTTGGCGGATGTTGCTGCGGC
>JAEUJK010000749.1 GCA_016794735.1 Gemmatimonadota bacterium
GGTGGTGGTCGTGAGCCAACGGGTGCTGGCCCTCCCGGTGGCCGCGATCCCGGAGGTCCATCCGGTGCGTGGTGATGCCTACATCAACCTTGCAGCCGTGGCCAAGGACCGTGGCGACACCGCGCAGGCGGTTCGCCTCGCCCGGAGCGGGTCGCGCATTCTCGAACAGTGGTTCGGGCCACAGCACCATCGCACGGCGGGCGGGATCGCCGAGTACGGGCGCGCCTACATTGCCGCGCAGGCCTGGGATGATGCGGAACGCGAGCTGCGTCGCGCGCTCGCCATCCGGGAGCGGGTGTACGGCACCGACCACCCCCTGGTGGCCAACCTGTGGAGCGACCTCGCGAACGTGGCGATCGGGCGCCAGCGCCCGGCGGAGGCCGAGCCGATCTTTCGGCGGATCATCGAGATGTACCGTCGTCGCCACGACGACCGGCATTACCTGATTGGGCTATTTCGCGGGAACCTCGCGGGGACCTTGCTGCGGCTCAACCGCCCGGTCGAGGCCGAGCAGGAGTTGCGGGCGGGGCTGGCGATGTATGCGTTGACGCTTCCCCCCGACCACCAGAACGTGGGGATCCACCTGGTGCGCCTGGCGCGCGCGCTGGTGGCGCAGCGGCGGTACCGGGAGGCGATCGATGCCGCGGAGCGAGGGCTCGGTGTCCTCCAGAAGCAGTCCGTGCCCCCGAAGGCGTGGGTCGATGGAGCGCGGCAGGCGCAGCTCGACTCCTACGTCGCGTTGGGAGATTCGTCGAATGCCCGCGCGACGCGCGCATCGCTCAGTGCCGAGAGCCCAGCGAGGCCCCCTAGGTGAAAGGCGCGGGCGCGCAGCACCCCGGATGGCTGCGCGCGCTCGTATGATCTGCCGTTGAGTGACGGCTCCAACCCGCCCGCGCGAAGCATCCGCCTCATAGCGCGATGATGGCCGAAGACGCAGCGGTTCGCCCGGCAGAACACAACGAGGCACGTGTTCGCTGCTCGCCGCGGATCTCCAGCAGGTTGAAGCCTGGCAGCGAACCCTCCTGCGGCATGTCATCGCTCCGCCATCCGGGCAGCTGCGTGAAGTCTGGAGTCGAGATGTCGACCACGCGTCCGCCCCTGAACAATCGGCTCGCTCGAAGCGAGACGTAGTCACCGAACCCACTGTGTTGCGGATTCCAGCCGAAGCTGACTTCGACCCCATCATTGAGGTCTGGGGGTGTTTCGAACTGCAAGCGCAACCGCAGATAGGGTGCGCGCGCAAGTACTATCGGGGTTGGTCGGGGCATCGCGCTGGGCATCTGAAAGGACCAGGATGTCGCTGCCCCGGCGCGGGTTTCGATCAGCGTACGGACCTCCGCCGCATCGGCGAGCACTGACTTGATGCCGTACACACCTGACAGACCCGCCTGAGTCCGCGGTGGGGCCCAAACGGAGTCCTGACCGAGCAGCGTGGAGGCACCGGTGGTGGGTCCGCCGCGGAGCGGAACGGGCCCGTAATGTCTCCATGGATCGAGGTCAAGCGAGTCCGTATTGACGCTCAACCCAAGCTGGCCACGGTTCCCGAACGGCAAGAATATCGGGAAGCAGCTTGTTCCGACCGCGAGAAAGGCGCGACCCACGGACCTGCGTGGCGCTCCCACGATGTCGACCATGGCGGGAGAGAGCGCGGCGCTTTCGGGACCCTGCGGGTCAACCGTCACACTATCCCCTGTCGACAGCCTGCTCACATCGATGCCGGGGCGTACGAAGCTGCGCCAATCACCGAGGCCAACAGATGGGTTGGGGACACTCGAGGTAAAGACGAAGCCCGCAAGATCGTGCTGACCGGAAACCGGCACATCGAATCCTAGGTTGTTGAGCCCGTAGTATCCTCCTGCGCTCCCAACGAACCTGTGCAGCGATTGTGGAGTGGGAAACCGAAACTGAATGGACTTGGTAGGGGGGCGACCCGGACCGGGCTTCGGCTCGCAAAGCTGTCGGAGTTCGATCGATGCCAACTCACTGGCTGCAACGTAGTGGATGCTGGTCCACGTCCCGCGGAACCAGCGTGACTTGTACATGAGCCCCACCAGACTGGCACTGGCGGCAACCACGAACCTCCCGCCCGTCTTTTGCACCAGCCTCCACGGCGCGTTGGTCCCCTCCTGGAGCGCCATCATGCCATTGGGATCCGTGCACGGCGTGAGATCGAACGTGGCCATGCCAAGTGGTTGCATCACCTCCAGTTGCATGGGGACAGAGGCAACCGGACTCGCCGAGGGATCGACCCTTGCTTCTATCGCGAGTGTGGCCGAGCCAATAACGGCAGCCGCCGTCGCTGTGACGGTGAGGATCGCTGAATCCCCGGTCACAATCAGTGGAGAGAATGCGGCTGTGATTCCCGCCGGCACGCTCGAGGCACTCAACTGTAGAGGCAATGAAAAGTTAGTGCGCGCTATGCGAACCACGGCCATCCCGATTGTGCCCCCAGCCGTCACGCTGAGTGTGGGAGCGGATAGGGCGATCGAGAACGCGGCTTGCGTAATCGTCAGCGCCACGGTCGTCGACGTCGGCGTCAGCCCCTGCCCGGTGGCCGCAATTCCCAGTGTGTAGGTGCCGGGTGCGACAGCCGCTACTGCAGTGAGCGTTAGCGCCTGAAGTTCCGTGCCACCTGGTCCCGCCCGACCCGGCCCAAAGGAACCCGTCACTCCCGTCGGCGCGTTCTGGAGTGCCAGTGTCACAGGTCCCGTGAAGTTCGCACGCGTGATCACCACATCGGTGCTTCCCGTC
>JAEUJK010000752.1 GCA_016794735.1 Gemmatimonadota bacterium
CTCGAAGTTGGAGCGGTGCACCTTCACGATGGCACCGGTCGATGGACCGAGGGCGGCCTGGTAGTCCGCCGCGTGTGTGCGGTTGGTGGTCCCGACCTCGCGCAGGATCGCCCCGCTCTTGGCCATGATGTCGGGCACGCGGAAGCTGCCGCCGATCTCGATCAGTTCGCCGCGCGAGATGATCGCCTCGCGGCCATCGGCCATCGTGTTGAGCGCGACGACCAGCGCCGCCGCGCAGTTGTTCAGCACGAGGGCGTCCTCGGCGCCGGTCAACTCGGTGAGGAGCGAGACCGCATGCACGTAGCGTGAACCCCGCGCGCCCTTCGCGATGTCGTACTCGAGGTTCGATGCGCCGGCCGCCGTGGCGGCAATCGCCTCGATGGCTGCGCGTGGCAGCGGGGCACGGCCCAGGTTGGTGTGCAGCACCACGCCGGTCGCGTTGATCACGCGTCGCAACGAGGACTGCGAGACTTCGTGCAGGCGCGCAGCGACGAGGGCATCCCAGCCCGCGTCGTCCACGGGCGGCTGATGCGATCCGCCGCGGACAGCGGCGATGGCCTCACGCGCCGCGCGCGTCACCAGCGCGGGCGGATGACGTGTCGCGAGTTCCTTCACGGCGGGGCGTTCCAGCAGCACCCCCACCGCCGGCAGGTGGCGCCGGGGGTCTGGCGCCGAGGTCATCGACGCCGGGCGAGGGTGTCGCGGCGGACCGTGCCCGTGTCTCGCCGGACCGTTCCCGTGTCACGCCGGACGGCGGCACTGTCGCGGCGCGCGGAGTCCGCGGCGGTACGTCGCGGAGGGCGCGGCGTCGCGAACCGACGTTCCGAACTCCGCGTGCGACCCAGCACCGTGCGCATTCCTTCCGCACGGAGGATGAAGTTCGTCGTTGGAGGGAGCGGCCGCGGCAGGGTGATGACCACTTCCTGCTCCGGCAGCTTGACGGTGGGTCGTGGCGGCGGTGTCGTGTCCCGCGGAGGCGTGCCGGGGCGCGCGGCGGCTCGCGCCGGGGGCGGTGCCGGACGCGGGGCCGGACGGGCCGCCGAGTCCGCGGCGGTCGTGTCATTCGCGGCGCGAATGCTGTCCTGGCGTGCCTTCGTGCGGATGGAGTCCTCGGCCAGGCGTCGCACCTCGCGCGCGCCTAACGCGCGGGCGAGCGTGACGGGGGTCGAGTCCGCGGCGTTCCGCAGCGAGAAACGCGCGAGGTCGATCGCGAGCGCGGTGTCGAGCGGGTGGTCGAACTTGACGCGAATCGTGAGGCTGTCCACCAGCTCGACCTGCTGGATGTTCGGTCCCAGGGTGTCGCGCACGAGGGCGTGCAGCACGCGGTCCATGGAGTCGCGCAGGGCGACCGTCATCGTGTCGTAGAGCTCACGCGGGTCGGCGAAGCGGTTCTTGTTCTGGTCCACCAGGGCCCGAATGACATACGGCCCCTCAGGCAGGTTGCGGATCGCGAACCGTCCGAGCGAATCCGCGACGGCGAGGTAGCGCAGGGAATCGGGCAGCACGAGCGCTTCCACCAGCGCCTGGCCGGCGGGACGCTCCGCCATCCAGTCGAAGACGCGTCCCGTGATTACCCCGGTGGCGATCGACGGGCCGGTGGAGAACACGAGCGAGTGGCCCACCGTGTCCACGTTGCCGTCCAGGTCCACGAGCCCCGGGAGGAGCGTGACGCGGTAGGTGGTATTGGGCCGGAACCCGCCGCGAGGGCGCACCTCGAGTCGCGTGCGCCGCCAGGACAGCGACGTCGGCCCGCGGCTCGGCGAGATCAGGAAGAGCTCGGCGAGTGCAGTCGCGCCCTGCGGACGCTCGCTCACCACGTCGTCGAAGTCGAACCCGACCGCGTCGGTGCGAACATTCACGGCGTCCGTGTCGGGACGGACCCGGATCAGGGTCGGGGCATCGAGGTCTTCGGGGCCACCGGGCGGCACCCCCGGTGATGCGCACGATGCCAGGAGGCACGCGACGACAAGGCGAGCAGTGATTCGCGGGCCGACTCTGCGGGGACGCATGTCGGCGGATGTTAGCGGTGACACTCTCCCCAAGAAACCCCACCCGGCGGCGGTACGCGGGTGGGCGCGGGCGTCAGCGCGTGAGGCTGACCTCGAGGTAGGCGAGGGTGCCGGAGCCGTCGGCCGAGTAGATCCGAGAGGCGACGCGGTTGCCCCAGTTTCGTGCCGCGAAGAGTTCAACCGTCAGGTGCGTGTTGGGTCGCCACTCGACGGAGGCGTCGAGCAGTTGGCCGAGCCGGTGTTCGTTGTTGGACGGACGCCCGTTGAACCCGAAGTTGCGCGCATCGTAGGCTCCGCCGCCGATGTACCACGCGTCACTCGCGTTCGTGAGGTCGACCCGGTGCAGGCTCACACGCGCGGTGTGCGTGCGCGTGGGGCGTAGGGTGAGATACCCGAACCACTCGTGGGTGTTCATCGAGTTGTAGAACGGGAACCGGGCGTATGGCCGGGGCGTGGGGAGCAGCTGGAAGAAGGTGCCGTGTTCGTTGTCGGTGGCGTCGCCGTCCCCGGAGCCATACCACTGGCCGGCCCGCAGCCACGGACTCCAGCGCACCCGGGGCCACTGCACGCCGGCTTCGGTGGCGAGGCCGTAGCCGCGGTGATCGAGCCCGGACCAGGTGCCACGTTGCGCGGCGGCCCAGAGCATGAGGTCGTACGACACCGACCCGTTCGGTAACGACGCGACCAGGTGGCCACCGGCGGTTTGCACGGCGATCTCGCGCGACGCCGAGGTGCGCGTGGCGAGCGGCCGGTTGTCCGTGGGGATGGTGGCGCGGTTGTCGTCGTACCAGATCCCGAAGAGGCGAACGTCGGCCTCGCGTGCACCGGACCCGAAGCCACGACCCCAGGCGCCGTAGGCCAGGTTCACGTCGAGGGTGTGTCCCGCCTCGACGGCCGTGAAGACGCCGCTGGTCGGGCGGGCGACGACCGCCTGGAAGGTCGATCCACCGATCCGGGCGGTCGCGAGGGCACCGTCCAGGCTGCGCTGGACCTGCGTGTAGGTGAAGGGCCCGATCACTCGCTGGGCGATGCGTGTCGCCTTGAGTGTCGTGAGCACGGGCGATCGCGGGGCGCGTTCGAGTCCATCCGAGTATTCCATGCGACCGAAGCGAAGCGATCCCTTCGATCCTCGCACCTCACCCCAAAGCTGTCGCAGGACGACCTGGGCCACCGACGAGCGCGTGTTGTTGCCCGCGACGTACGCGGCGCCCATTCCGAGTTGTCCGCGTGGGGCGGGTAGCACGGCATCCGTGGGGAGACCCGCGAAGGCGGGAACGTTGAGTTCCGCGCGCCACGCGAGGCGCTTGCTCGTGCCTGCCGCAAAGAGGCGGGAGAGGGCGGAGGCGAAGGTGTATTCGCCCTCCGACCCGGCGTCGTACCAGTTCCACGACTCGGCGCGCATGCGCGTGGAGGCCCCCACGGTGACCGATGGTGCGGGGGCCGGCTGCGCCGCCTGGGCCATGACCCGGGTGGCGAGCAACGCACACATGACCAGTTGTCTCATGATCGCAGGACGATTGTGACCTGCGTCGCGTTGCGGTCCGGGGGCTCCCTCAGCCCCCGAACGACTTGAGCTTGGCCGCGAGCTGCTCGCGCCGCTCCGACCATTCCCGTTCCTTGACCCGTTCCGCCTCGACAATCTCGGGTTTGGCCCGCGAGGTGAAGTTCTCGTTGGCCAGCCGCCCGCGCAGCGCCGTCAGCTGCTTGTCGAGCGATTCCAGTTCGGTGGTCAGGCGCGCGATTTCCTTGCCGACGTCGACCATCCCGCCGAGGGGCAGGATGACCTCCGAGGCATC
>JAEUJK010000786.1 GCA_016794735.1 Gemmatimonadota bacterium
CTCGCCGCGGTGGTCGGCCGGGTTGCCGTGGCGTTAGGCAGCGCCCCGCCCGGCGGCGAGTACGGGATCGTCGGGATCCTCAAGTACTTTGCCTTCGTGCAATTCACCGACTGGACCAGGCTGTCCTACGCCGCGATCCCCGCCGGGTTGTTCCCCGTGGGGGTCCTCGTGTTCTTCCGCCGACAGGACGCGCTGGCGCGCACCCTCGCCGTGGTCACCGCGGCGTACTTCGGCTTCTTCTACTTCCAGGCGCACATCTCCCTGCATCACTTCGTGCCGGCGATGGTGCTGCCCATGGCCGTCGCATGGCGGATGGTGCACACGCCGTCCGGCGTCTCGCTCGGCAGGGCCTGGGCTCCGCTCGGGTTCGTGGCCGTCCTCCTCGCATTCCCCTGGGGACGCACGGCGATCCATCGCGATGGGCGCGAGGTCGGGTCCGCGGTGCTCGTGCGCATCGAGGGATACGCGAGCACCGAGGCAGCACCCATGCGTGCGAGCACCACGCTGGATCGGCTCTTTCCGTACGATTGGGTGGCGACCGTTCCGGCGACGTATGGCGGGTCTCCCCTCGTGTGGAACCACTACGCGCGGCACGGGGGCGACCCCGAGGCCAACACCAACTACATCGTGCAGTCCAGGGACATGCCGCTGCCGGCCGGCTTTATGGTGGCCGGCGCCGATTCCACCGGCGCGGTGGTGCTCGTGCGGGACGAGGGCACGCTTGCGAGGGATCGTGCGCGTCGCCCGGCGACGCCAGCGGGGAGCCGCGTCCTCGATGTCCCGCGCGGAGTCCTCTTTCACGGCGTGCCGCTGCCTGACGGGCCGCGACTGTTTGATACGGCGCAGCTCCTGAAGGACTGGGGGCTCGATCCCGACCCGATCCTGCGCCGGCTGGGCGTCAGGCGCCCGGGTGGAGGATCCGCATGACCCCGCGTCGCAATCCGTGGTGGCTGCTCGCGCCGATCGCCCTTGGTGCCGTGCTCGCCTGGTGGTGGGTGAATGCGGTGGGCGGCGGCACGCTGTGGCGCGCCCTTCGTGCGGCGAACCCCACGTGGGTCGTGCTGGCGCTCGGTGCGACCGCCACCTGGCTGTTCGCGCGCTTCATCCGATGGCAGTTCCTGCTGCGACGCGTGGGGGTGCGCCTGCCGATCCGCAGCACCCTCGGCACATACATCGCCGGCCTGCCCGGCACGGTCACGCCGGCCTATGTCGGCGAAGCGGTGCGCGGCATGTTCATCAAGCGCCGTTTCGGGGTGCCGATGCGCGTCTCGATTGCCGTGCTGGTCCTCGAGCGGCTGTACGACGTGCTGGCGGTGGCGCTGCTGCTCATCGCGGCGGGGCTGATGACCGGCGATCGCCGCGCCCTGCAGGTGGGGGCGGCATTCGTCGCCCTCGTCGTGGTGCTCACGCTGTCACTGCGCCCGGTGGCCCGGCGCGTCGGCCTGCGCGATGTGGCCGTCGGCCAGCTGTGGCACGTGCGCACGATGGCTCCCGCGTTACTCCTCTCGTTAGGTGGGTGGGCGGCGGCCTCGTCGCTCCTGTTCATCGCCGCGCAGGCGATGGGCCACCCCGTCGCGATCTGGGACGGGGCACGGATCTTCGGCCTGTCCACCCTGCTCGGCGCCATCACGCTCCTCCCGGCAGGTGTCGGCGTCACGGGCAGTGTGGCGATCGTGGAACTGGGTGCGCTCGGTGTCGCCACGGCGGGTGCGGTGGCCGTGGTGACGTTGATGCGCCTCACGAGCACGGGCGCGGCGCTCCTCGCGGGTGGTGTGTTCTTCTGGCGTGAAGTGCGCGACCTCGCGCGCGGCGCCCAGGGCCCTGCAGAAGGCGCGGCGCACTTCGACCACATCGCCGAGCAGTACAACGCGCAGTGGTCGCCGCATGTGTGGGACCTCCTGCTCGATCGCAAGCTCGGGTTCATGATGGAGGCGCTGCCTGCGCCGCCGAGTGCGGCGGGGACGGGGCTGGACCTGGGGTGCGGGCTTGGCTTGCAGACCGCCGAGCTGCGCCGTCGCGGCTACCAGGTGATCGGTCTCGATCCCTCGGTTGGGCTGCTGGCCGTGGGCCAGCGTCGCCTCGGCCCGTCGCCGGTGCTCGCCGGCTCGGCACTCCAACTGCCGTTTGCCGACAGCTCACTCGACTTCGTGTACACCATCGGGGTGCTGCACCACCTGCCGGGGCGGGATGCCCAGCGTGAGGCGCTGCGCGAGATCGCGCGCGTGCTCAAGCCGGGTGGGACCCTGCTCGTGCACGAGAGCAACCCGCGCAACCCGATGTTCCGGTTCTACATGGGCTACCTGTTCCCCATCCTCAAGTCGATCGATGAGGGAACCGAGTGGTGGATTGACCCGCGCACCTGGTCGAGTGTCGACGGGCTGGCGTTGCGTGACATCCGGTACTTCACGTTCCTGCCGGACTTCACGCCGCGCGTCCTGATGGGCCCGGCGGTCGCGTTCGAGCGCCTGCTGGAGCGCGGGCCCACGCGTCCGTGGTCGGCCCACTACATGGCGGTGTTGCACAAGCCGCGCGAGGGCTCGACTTCGTGAGGTCCGCCGCTCCACGTGCCGCCGACGCGATGCCGCGCGTGCTGCTCGTGGCGGCCGCCCTCGTGTTCCTGGCCGGGCTCGCGGTCCGTATCGCGTTGCTGGGCCAGCCCATGCGACAGGATGAGGCGGACACGGTGGTGTTGTTCGCGCTCACGCCGCTGCGCCACATCCTGGTCGATACGGTCATCCCCAACAACCACCTGCTGCATTCGGTCCTCGTGAAGGGATCGATCGCCGTGTTTGGCCTCTCGGCGGAGGCGGCCCGGGTGCCGGCGTTCCTGGCGGGGGTGGCGATCCTGCCGTTGTCCTTCCTGGTGGGCCGCGCCTGGTACGGGGCACGTGCCGGGGTGATAGCCATGGCGATCGCGGCTGCGTGTGCCCCGCTGGTGTTGTACTCGACCAACGCACGCGGCTACACGCTCATCGGCTGTGCGACGCTGGTGGCGGCCCTCGGGGTCCGTGCCGGCGTGACACACAACGCGCGCGCGGGCTGGGTGTGGTGGGCTCTCGCGCTTGCGGCAGGGGCGGCGGTCAACCCGAGCATGCTGTATCCCGCCGGTGGGCTGGCCTGCTGGGCGATGCTCTCCATGCGCGGGCCGGATGCGCGCACTCGCTGGCGGTCGTTTGTCACGTGGAGCGTGGTCGCCGGGCTGCTCGCGCTGGTGTGGTACGCGCCAGCCATCAAGGTGAGTGGCTGGCAGTCCATTGTGTCCAACGACTACGTGAAGCCGATGGCGTGGGGGCCGTTCGTCTCGGCGCTTGGTACCTTCACCGGGGACTTTGGCGCGTGGGTCGCGGCGGGGTGGGTTGCCCCGTGGACCGTCCTCGCGGTGGTCGGGCTCCTGGCCGGGTGGGTGACGCATCG
>JAEUJK010000504.1 GCA_016794735.1 Gemmatimonadota bacterium
GTCATGGCCACAAGCTATTCAACCGTCACGTGTCGCAGTCAGTGCCCGCCGTTGTGCCTCGTCACGCGCCAACCGTCGCATCGCCAGGATGCCGAGCGCTGGTCCGATGGCGAGGGGCATGTACGCCCGCTCCCATCCCCACGTTTCGCTCCACCCCGGCACGAGCCGGATCGTCACCACGGTGAGCAGGAAGCCCAGCGCAGTCTGGATCGTGACGCTCGTTCCCACATAGTCTCGGTCGGACCACTCCGTCACTGCGGCCGAGAACTGGGCCGAATCGGCGACGATGCTCAATCCCCACACCAGCGCGACCACAACGAGCAGCGCCGCCGGTGCGTGCATCAACGGCCCGATCACCAGCGCACAGGTCCCGCTCACGGCCATCGCGACTATCGTCGTCCATGACCGGCCGAGTCGGTCGGCGACCAGGCCGGCCCACACGGCCCCCAGTCCACCTGCGCCGATGGTGAGGAACGACAACACGGCCGAAGCGCTCGTGGACCAGCCACGCGCCGTTCCCACCGCCGCGAAAAAGAGCCCGATAGAGCTCCACATCGCGTACAGCTCCCACATGTGTCCCAGGTAGCCGCCGGTCGCGAGCATCACCTGGCGGTTGCGCCAGACGCGACCAAGGGCACGGGGATCGAACGGCGCCGACGGGGCCTGGTGCGGTCCCTCGGTTACGCGTGCCGCGAAGATCACCGCCCCGACCGCCGCGCACGCGGCCGCGAGCAGCTGCAAGCGACGCCAGTCATCGGGCGCCACGGCGAGGCGGAGCAGGTGCGGGACTGCCGAGCCTAACGTCGTCCCCGCCACCAACACCCCGATTGCCAGCCCACGACGCTGCACCGTCCATCCCGCGGCGATCTTGATCCCGGGCGGGTACACCCCGGCAAGCGCCATCCCCACGACGGCACGACAAACAAGCGCTTGCCACACACCAATCCCGGGAATGGCGAGGGCTGCCGTGGCCACGGCCGCCACGGCCGCGCTCCCGGCGGCCAGGCGCCGCGGTTGCCACCGATCGGCGAGCAGGAAGACCGCTGACACCACGCTCCCCGCCACAAAGCCGAGTTGCACGGCCAGCGTGAACCACAGCGGATTGCCCGCGCCCCATTCCCGGACCATCGACGCTGCGGTCACCGTCGCGCTGAACCACGGCGACATGCCGAGCACCACCGCGATCACCAGGATCGTGGTCTCACGCCCGGCGTCGCGGGCCGTCATGCGCCCGCCGCGCCAATCATCGCGCGCCCGATCGCCTCGCGATCACCCACCACCTCCACCACCCGTCCCGCATGCACCACCCACACGCGATCCGCGAGGGCGAGCACTTCGTCGAGGTCGGTCGAGTAACAGACCACCGCACTCCCACGCTCGGCTGCTGTCCGTAGTTGGTCGAGTACGGCGGCCGTGGCCCGCACGTCCAGCCCGCGCGTGGGATTCTCCGCCACCACGGCGGCCGGGAGCGGATCCAACTCCCGACCCAGGACGAGCTTCTGCTGGTTCCCACCAGACAGCGACCGTAACGGGTCCTGCGCGCTGGTGGCCCGCACGTCGAACGATGTACTAATCCCCTCGGTGCGCCCGGATACCGCGTCCCAGTCGAGCGTCCCTGCCGTGGCCAGTCCACGCAGCGCCACGTTTTCGGCGAGCGTGAAGTCCAGCACCCCGGCGTCGCGGTGGCGGTCCTCGGGGATGAACGACACATCTGTCGGCCGGATGACCCGCCCCGAGGTGGGTTCCAACCGTCCCGCCAACAGGCGCAGCAACGCCGCCTGTCCCGCACCCTCAACGGCGGCCACACCGACAATCTCGCCTGCCCGCACCTCGCCCGTGGTTTCGTGCAGGACGACACGCCCCGCGGGATCGCGGAAGGTGGCGTCGCGTAGTGCCAGCACTGCGGCACCAGTGGCGGGTGTGTGACGCTCGCGT
>JAEUJK010000505.1 GCA_016794735.1 Gemmatimonadota bacterium
GCCTTCCTCATTCCCTGCCATCGCGTCATCCGCGCGAACGGCGCCATCGGCGGATATCGCTGGGGAGTTCCACGCAAGCGCGCAATCCTCACATGGGAAGCCGGCCGTCGCGCCGGATAGCGGTTTGGCTGGCGCGATCAGCACCAACAACGCGTCGCGACCCGACCCCTATCGTCCCAGGGCGCCATTGATCCCTCGTCGCTCACGCGTCCCGCTTCGGGCGCGCCTCGACCTGTGCATCCGGGACCGGCGCGTCTCGAGCCAACATGAGCATGCCCCTGACGGTGCGTCGACGCGCGTCGGCGCCCGACTTGGCAAACCGGGAGGGTCGCCTAACGCGATCCACGAATCCCCACTGCGCCACGCCCGTCGGATTCACGGGGCGCATCCCCGCGGTTGACGAATCGAAGCCGGCGACGCAGGTTCCCTGTACTTGGTAAGGGGGGAAGCGATGTCGGAGACCATGAGCCTGATGCAGGGAACGCTCGATGTCCTGATCCTGCGAACCCTGGCGTGGGAGCCCATGCACAGCTACGCCGTGGCTCGCTGGATCCGGGAGCGCACCGGGGGGACCCTCGTCGTCGAGGACGCACCCCTCTACAAGGCCTTGCATCGACTGGAGCATGCTGGCGCGCTGGACGCCACCTGGGGGATCAGTGAGAACAACCGACGCGCCCGCTACTACACGCTCACACCGGCCGGCCGCGCGATGCTGCGAA
The DNA here is from genome assembly GCA_016794735.1 of Gemmatimonadota bacterium. GTDB lineage: Bacteria > Gemmatimonadota > Gemmatimonadetes > Gemmatimonadales > Gemmatimonadaceae > RBC101. The sequence continues at coordinate 720 of JAEUJK010000505.1, forward strand.
AGTCCGAGGCGGACTGGCGGCGTTATGCGGCCGCGGTCTTCGCCGTCCTGGAACCCGTATGAACTGGCGCCGGTGGATCAACCTCCCCGTGCGCGGGCCGCGCGACGTCGCGCGCGACGTTGACACAGAATTGCAGTTCCACCTGGACGCCCGGACAGCTGATCTCCTGGCTCAGGGGTTCTCCGAGGAAGCGGCGCGCGCGAAAGCCCTGGCCGATTTCGGCGACGTGGCCGGCGCACGTCGCTATGCCACGCAAATGGACCGCGCGACGCTCGCGGCCGGCAACCGGAGGGACCGCTGGGGCGCCATCCGCCAGGATATCACCTACGCATGGCGCGGACTGCGGCGCGCCCCTGCCTTCACGGCCACCACCCTCGTCACGCTCGCGTTAGGCATCGGGGCCACCACCGCGATCTTCTCGCTGGTACACTCGATCGTGCTACGTCCCCTCCCCTACCCGAACCCGGATCAGCTCTATCGAGTGTGGTCCGCCAACGCGAGTGCGGGAAGCCCGGAGGTCGGGATGTCGGCCATGGACCTCGACGACTTCCGCGCGCAGCGCTCGGCCGTCGCCGACCTCGGCGGGTTTTTTCACCAGGCCGGGAGTACGGGTCTTGACTTCACCGGCGACGGAGAGCCCGAACGGCTGGCGGCGGTCTTCGTCACGCCCGGCTTCTTCTCCACGCTTCGCGTCGCGCCGCTCCATGGTCGCCTGCCCCGGGAGGATGAGCTCGTCCGCGGCGGCCCGGATCGCATCCTTGTCCTTACGGAGCCCTTCTGGCGCCGCCGATTTGGAGCGGATCCCTCGGTCGTGGGACGCGCGGTCACCATCAACGGTTCACCATTTCAGGTGATCGGGGTGCTCCCGGCCGGGTTCAATTACCCGTCCGCGACGGCCGACGTCTATGCGTCGTTCTCGATCTTCACCGACGACCAGATTCCACGGCTGCGTTTCGTCAGGCTCCTCGGCGTCGTCGCCCGCGCGCGCGAGGGCGTCGCACCCGCCCAGGTGGTCACGGAGCTGAGCACGATCGCGACGCGGCTCGCGGCGCGTTATCCGGAAAACGCTGCCTGGGGTGGGGTGACCGTCCGTCCGCTGCAGGCCGCCATTGTCGGTGATGTGGGCCGCACCTTGTGGCTCCTCCTCGGCGCCGTCGGCCTGCTGCTGCTCATCGCTTGCGTGAACGTCGCCTCGCTGCAGTTGGCGCGAGCGACCGCCCGAGCCGGCGAAGTGGCCGTTCGCACCGCACTCGGCGCATCGCGCGGCAGGTTGGTGCAGCAGCTCGTGACCGAGAGCCTCGTCCTGGCATCGCTGGGCGGCGCACTTGGTGTTGCCCTTGCCATCGGCCTCGTTCGATTGGTACGCGTGGCCGCGACTGACCCGCTACCGCGCGGAAGCGAGGTCACGCTCGACGGCAACGTGCTGGCCTTTGCGACGGCGCTGTCCGTCTTCGCCGGACTGCTCTTCGGGGCTGCACCCGCCATCTCGGCATCCGCCGGCACGTCACAGGCGCTCCGCTCCGCGAGATCGGCTACCGGCCTGCGAACGCGAGGTCGTCGCATGCTGGTGGTGGCCGAGGTCACCCTGGCCATGGTCCTGGTGATCGCGGGCGGCCTCATGGTGCGCAGCCTGCGTGCGTTGACCGGCGTCGACCTCGGGTTCAAGCCCGATCATCTTCTCGTCGTCTCGTTCTCACTGAGCAGCGAGCGACACGGCGACAACTACACACTGGTGTATGAGCGCATCCTCCGGCACGCACGGGCGATTCCCGGTGTCGTGGCGGCTGGGGCCGTGAAGGAGGCGCCGTTCCGCGGCGCCGGTGAACGGGCGAGCTTTCGCCTTCCCGGAATGGTCGTACCCGCTGGGGAGGAGTCACCGACGGCGGCGTTGCTCCATGTGAGCGACGGATACTTCGCCGCCCTCGGCGCCGAGATGGAAGGGGGACGGGAGTTCCTGCCAACGGACCGCCGAGACGCGCCACCCGTCGTCGTGGTGAACCGTGCCTTTGCCCGTCGCTGGTTCCCGGGCCGCGACGCGGTCGGGGAACGGCTGCTCTTCGGGGTGAATGCTGGCAGCGAAATTGTCGGAGTCGTCGAAGACATCCGGCAGTCGGAAGTGGCATCCGAGGCGGAGCCAACGATCTACGTGCACGAGATGCAGCAAGGGCGTGTTGGAGTGAACCTGGTGGTGCGAACCGTGGGTCCGCCCCTTGCTGCGGCTGCTGCCGTTAGGCATGCCATCCGAGAGGCCGATCCCCTGCAGGCGATCCGTTCCACGTTCAGCATGGAGGATGCCGTGCGGGAGGCTCTCGCGCGGCCCCGCATGCTGGTCGTCCTCCTGGGCGCGTTCGGGATCCTCGGGCTGCTGCTCGGCGCCGTCGGACTCTACGGTGTCCTCGCGTACCTTGTGCAGCAGCGGCGCAAGGACATCGGCGTTCGCCTGGCGCTTGGGGCTTCGCACCAGCGCGTGCTGGGCGGTGTGCTTGTCGAAGGACTCCGACTCGCGGCACTGGGCGTCGCATGCGGCACGGTGATCGCGCTTGGCGTGGGACGTTGGCTGTCCTCTATCCTGTATGGCGTCGGTGCCAACGACCCGATGACGCTGGCAGTGGTATCGGTGGTCCTCCTCGCTACAGCAGGCATCGCCAGTATCATTCCCGCGCGGCGAGCCGCGGCCATCAACCTCGTCTCGGCACTCCGCGCCGATTAGGGCCCGGCCGCTTCTTGCAGCGCGCGTTGGTGAGTCGTCGGTAGGCGACCGGCGGCGCGCACCGGCCCGCTCGCATGGTACTCGACCCGTAACGGTCGTCGGGATAACGTCTGGCTTCCGATTCGCGCGAGCGGACGGACGTCCCCTCAAATCCAGTCGCGTGCCCCATCACCACATCAGCGTCATTCCCGGCGACGGGATCGGCAAGGAAGTGCTCCCCGAGGGACTTCGGGTCCTCGAGGCGGTGGGATCACGGCACGGCCTGACGTTCACCTGGCACGAGA
>JAEUJK010000833.1 GCA_016794735.1 Gemmatimonadota bacterium
CCCAGCCCTTGCAGCCCCACGTCCAGCCGCGCGCCATTCATCATCGTGAACATGGCCCGCAGTCCCTTGTGGGGCTCGCCGACCAGCCAGCCCTTCGCCTGGTCGAAGTTGAGCACGCAGGTGGCCGATCCCTTGATCCCCATCTTGTGCTCGATCGACCCGCAGGTGACGCCGTTGCGCACCCCCACCGACCCGTCGGCATTGGGCAGGAACTTGGGCACGAGGAACATCGAGATGCCGCGCGTGCCGGCAGGTGCATCCGGCAGTTTGGCAAGCACCAGGTGGATGATGTTCGACGACAGGTCGTGTTCGCCCGAGGTGATGAAGATCTTCTGGCCCGTCACGCTGAACGAGCCGTCGTCCATGGGCTGGGCCTTCGTGCGGATGATGCCGAGGTCGGTGCCGGCGTGCGCCTCGGTGAGGCACATCGTCCCCGTCCATTCGCCCGTCACCAGGCGCGGCAGGTACCGGTGCTTCAACTCGTCGTTGCCGTGTCGCTCGATCGTCTCGAACGCGCCCGCCGTGAGCCCCGGGTACATGGCGAACGAGAGGTTCGCGCCGCACACGATCTCGTTCACCGCGGCGCGGACCACCGTCGGGAGTCCCTGGCCGCCGTGGCTCGGATCACACGAGAGCCCGATCCACCCGCCGTCGGCATATGCCTTGAAAGCCTCGCGGAATCCCTTCGGCGCACGCACCACCCCGTTCTCCCACGTGCATCCCTCCGCGTCGCCCGTCATGTTCAACGGCTGCAGGACCTCCTCGGCAAACTTGCCGGCTTCGTCGAGCACCGAGACCATGAGGTCCGTGGTGGCTTCTTCGTATCCGGCATACGTGGCCAGTCGCGACGTGTCGAACAGCTCCGTCAGCAGGAACCGGTAGTCGGTGGTTGGGGCGCGATAGGCAGGCACGGGAGTCGACGGCTAGGGTGAAACGAGGCTGGCGCGTTTCAGATATGGGCAAGTTAAACGATACCGGTTGTTGCCCGATGCAACAGCCTCAGGGTGGAGCGGGATGACCTGTCGGATCAACACGCGGCACGTGCTGGTGGTTCTGGCCAGCGGCGCCCTGGGCTGTATTCAATACATCCAGCCGCCAACCGAGGCGCCGCCGGCGGAGAAGCTGGTGGCCGCGGAGGCGCTGTACCGCGACGCGACGGACCTGCACTTCCAGGTCTTCGTGACCGAGGCGCTTGGCACGGGTCGCAGCCCCCGCGGCGTCGCGCTGGCCGAGCTGCGTGCCAGTGCCCAGGTGCTCGCCGAGCGTGCACGTGAGCGCCTCCAGGAACTGGACCCGGCGCCGCTCGGCAGCGAGGATCGTCGCGCGTACGAGGTGATGCGCCGCGACCTCGAAACGCGGGGCCCGGGGGAGGAGGCCGCCAGTGGTCGGGAGAGTGCTGACACGAGCTGCCGTTACGATCCCGCAACGGTCGCCGCCGCCGGACGGGAGGTCCTGACCCGCCGCATCTATGGATGTTATGCGCGGACGGCTGCGCGGCTCGTGGTCGGCGCCGATACCCTGGACCGCCTCGGGATCCTCGGCCGACTGGCGACCGAGGGTGAGCCCGCGCGCCGTCGGTCGTTGTTCCTCGGGTTGCGACCCGTGTGGGAGTCGGTGAACGGCAACAACACCCCGACGAGTCCCTGGCGTGCCCTCGTGCCGCTTTCGGCGGCGGAGTGGCGCCGCGCCGGGTCGCCCGTGGACGACGCCGCACGTTCGTTAGGCATGGACCCCGCCACGAGCGAGGTGACGTTGCGCGCCCTGCTCGATGCGTGGCGACAGGCGACCCCCGATGCGCTCGTCGAGCCCTGGGACTGGTACCACCAGAATGGTGCGGCGAGCCGTCGCCTGTCCGCCCGCGTGCCGCGTCGCGACCTCGAACGCCTCAACGAGGCCTGGTACGCCGGCCTCGGTGCATCGCCGCGTACGTTAGGCATCCACTACGACCTTGATCCGCGCGAGGGCAAGACGCCGGTGGCCTTCACGCAGTTTGGCGGCATCCCGCGGCGTACCCCCACTGGCCCGGTGGGTGCCGAACCCTGGGTCTTTGCGACGTATCGCGATGGCGGGCTGGGGAACCTCGTCGAGCTGCTGCACGAAACGGGGCACGCCATTCACATCGCCGCCATCGAGGCGCGACCGGCGTTTGCGAACTGGCCGGAGGGCGACCCGTTCACCGAAGGGGTGGCCGACGTCCCCGCCTTGGAGGCGTACGAGGGACGCTGGCAGGTGGCGACGCTCGGGGATTCGGCATCGCGCGCGGACAACCTGCGCGAGAAGTTCGGCTCGGTGATGCTCGACGTGGCGTGGGCGCTGTTCGAGGTGCGCATGCATACGGACCCCACGCGCGATCCCAACCAGGAGTGGACGGAGATCACGCAGCGCTACCTGCACATCGCCCCGCATCCCGAATGGTCGTGGTGGGC
>JAEUJK010000868.1 GCA_016794735.1 Gemmatimonadota bacterium
AAGCCGCGACACGCGGCGTCGGTGGCACTGCGGGGCTTACCAGGCAGGAGCGTCTTCCCGGTCTTGATATCACACGCGCCCTCCACGCCCCCCTTGGGGTCACGCACGTCGTGGGCAATGGCGCGGGCGAGGGTGCCATTCTCGAAGTAGAGCGTCGCGAGGCGCAGCATGCGGTCGACATCGACGACCCACAGCGCCTTGCAGCCGGTGTAGCGGTCGGTGAGTCCGTCGTTCCGCGGGAACACCATGACGAAACCGCCGGGTGTTCCGAAGAGGCCAGCGGTGGTCGGCGGTGCGGTGACCGCGCAGTTGGTGGCGCCGGCCGGCACGAGGTCGGCGACGGCCTGCGCGGCGGACGGCGACGCGAACATGGCGGACGCCCACACGACACCACACAACAAGAGCGAAGCACGAGCCGCACGAGTCTTCGGTGGCACGGGAGTCCGCCTGCCTCGCCAGGCGCGCGTGCACGCGGTTCGTGCTACTCGTGTTTCATCGGTCATGGCGTCCGCGTGTGGTTATAAGACACCTGCAGCGGCGAAGCACGGGCCGCACGAGTCTTGAGCAGCACAGGAGTCGGTGGAACCCGAGGAACGCGTGCTGCCCGTACTGCCCGTGCTCCATCAGTCTGGTCGTGCCGCCTATCCCTTCGCTTTCACCTTCTCCCAGCTGTCCTTCAACGTCACCGTGCGATTGAACACCAGCGCCCCCGGCCGCGAATCCGGATCGCTGATGAAGTACCCCGTGCGCTCGAACTGGTAGCGCGTGCCGATGGCGTCTGCGCCAACCGACGGCTCCACCTTCGCACCCTTCACCACCACCAGCGACTGCGGATTCAAGACTGACAGGAAGTCGTCGCCTTCCGGCACGTCATCGGGATCTGGCACCGAGAACAGCTTATCGTATAAACGCAGCTCGCAGTCCAGCGCGTGCGCGGCGCTCACCCAGTGAATCGTCCCCTGGACCTTGCGACCATCGGGCGCGTTGCCGCCCTTGGTTGCCGGGTCGTACGTGCACCGCAGCTCAATCACATGCCCGGCTGCGTCCTTCACCACCTCCTGGCACGTGATGAAGTACCCGTAGCGCAGCCGCACCTCGCGACCCGGCGCGAGGCGGAAGAACTTCTTCGGCGGGTCCTCCATGAAGTCGTCGCGCTCGATGTACAACTCGCGCGAGAACGGCACCATTCGCGACCCGGTCTTCGGGACGTCGTGCGGGTAATACGACGCCTCCAGCTCCTCGACCTGGCCCTCGGGATAGTTCGTCAGCACCACCTTGAGCGGGTTCACCACGCACAACACGCGCGGCACGCGCATGTTGAGGTCGCTGCGCACCGCGTGCTCGAACGTCGCGAGCTCGCTGCGCGCGTCCTTGCGTGCCACGCCCACCGTCTCGGCGAAATCACGAATCCCCGCCGGCGTCACCCCACGACGGCGGATGCCCGCGATGGTCGGCATCCGCGGGTCATCCCACCCCGCCACATGCCCCTCGTTCACCAGGCGCAACAGCTTTCGCTTGGAGAGCACCGTGTAGTCGAGCTGCAGGCGCGCGAACTCCGTCTGCTCAGGGGGCCGCTCAAAGCCCACCTCGCGCACCAGCCAGTCGTAGATGTCCTTGTTGTCCTTGAACTCGAGCGTGCATAACGAGTGGGTGATCCCCTCGAGGGCGTCACTCAACCCGTGCGCGTAGTCGTACAGCGGGTAGATGCACCACGCATCACCCCGGCGATAATGGCTGGCCTTGCGGATCCGGATCAGCAGGGGATCGCGCATGATCATGTTGGGGTGCGCCATGTCGATCTTCGCCCGCAACACATGCGCACCGTCGGCGAACTCACCCGCCTTCATGCGGCGGAGCAGGTCGAGGTTCTCCTCCACGCTCCGATCGCGGAACGGCGAGTTGGTCCCGGCCTGCGTCACCGTCCCGCGCCCGACCCGAATCTGCTCCTCGTCCTGCGAGTCCACGTACGCCTTCCCCTTCATCACCAACCGCTCGGCGAACTCGTACAGCGGCTCGAAATAGTCCGAGGCGTAAAACTCGTTGGCTGGCGTGAAGCCCAGCCAGGCGAGGTCCGCGCGGATCGCGTTGACGTACTTGATGTCCTCCGTGAACGGGTTCGTGTCGTCGAACCGGAGGTTGCACGACCCCTGGAATTCGCTGGCGATCCCGAAGTTCAGGCAGATCGACTTGGCATGCCCGATATGGAGGAAGCCGTTGGGCTCGGGGGGAAAGCGGGTCTTGATGGGACGCCCGTACTTTCCACTGGCCACGTCGGCCGCGACCATCTCGCGGACGAAATCGCGGCTCCGGGCCGGCGAATCAGGAGTTGGGGAGACTGCAGGGTCGGTCACGCAGAACACTTCGTCTGGGGGTTCCCCCAAGTTATCCGCGTCGCCCCGGGTTGTGTCCCTCCCGCCCGGCCCGGTGGGACGAGCTAGAAGCGCCAGCTGAGGGAGAGGTACCCCTGCCGGGAGCGGCCGACGTCCCCACGCTCCTCGTACACGGAGGCCATCACGAAAAGGGAGCGCCACAGGGCAGCGTCCGCGCTCACGTCCCGCCACGACAGGGTACGCACGCCGTCGGTGACCCCCTGGGTGTCCTGCCGAGTGCCGCCCCCCACCTCGAGGCGGAACACGTTCCACGGGTTCACTTCAATAGATGCGGACTGGAGGCGCCCGTTGGCCACGTCGCCCTCGTACTGGCTGAAGCGCCCCTGGAGGCCAATGCCGAGCGGGGTCAGCCGCACGAGCGACACCGAGCCGGTCATCGTCGTGGCATCGGCCGCCGTCGCCCCTCGGGACTGCCGGGCGTCGGCATTCACGCGCACGTGGCGGCCGGGGGTGAGGGAGATGCCGGCCCACCCACCCTGCCGGAAGGTGTCGTCGAACTCGATCTCGGGGTCGACGAAGTCGCGGTAGAGGCGCACGTTGCGGCGGTTGTCGTACCCCACGTTGACACTAAACGCATCGTGCGGTGCGACGCGCACCATCGCGAAACTCGAGGTCGGCGTGGTGGAGCCACCCTCCAGGTCGCG
>JAEUJK010000543.1 GCA_016794735.1 Gemmatimonadota bacterium
AGGCGGCCGGCATTGAAGCGCACGACCTCCGCCACCCAGGCGAGGCCGCCCGAGCGCACGGCGTCACCAAGCCATCCGCTGTAGGACCCGTACTTCCCGGTGAAGATGGCGGGCACCTCCCCGGCATGTGCCGCGACCCACAGCTGCCAGGGCAGCAGCCCGATCACTGCCGTGGCGGTCGTGACCAGCGCCGCGCGCCAGTGCCGACGCCAGGCGAGGGCGACCACCGTGGCCGGCACGACGAGGATGCCTAACGTGCGCACCATCGCGAGGGCCACCCCCGCGATCCCGGCGACCACCGCGTCACGCGTGGTACCGGAACGGGCCGCCCGCTCGCCAGCCGCGAGGGCGAGAAGCACCCCCACCATGAACAGCGGCTCGGACATCACCATCACCGAGAGCAACACCACGGGCGAACATGCGGTGAACAACACGGCGGTTGCGCCCGCGCCCACGGCACCGAGCTGTGCCTGCCGACGCGCAAACCACCAGGTGAGGATCGCCACCAGCCCGACGAGGGCCGCGTTCGCGAACTTGAACAGCGTCACGTTCGACGGGAATGACGGCGCGAGCTTCCACAAGGCCGCGAGGAAGAGCGGATACCCGGGCGGATAGTGCGTGGCGTGCGGGGCGCCGGGCATCTGCGTGAAGCGAAAGCCCTCACCCGTGGCGAGCGCGCGGGCCAGCACGACGTAGATCCCGTCGTCCTGGAAGACCCCCACCGGCCACGGCTCGATGGCAAGCACCACCGCCGCGGTCGCCAGCACCGCGGCGGCCAGCGGGGCCATCCGGTCCATCCGGCCCGGAGTCACCGTGCCATGGGTTGACGCGAGGCGACGTGGGTCACCCCTCGCCCCCAAAGCGCTGCAGCTTGCGGTGCAGCGTGGACGGGTCGATGCCTAACGTCTCCGCCGCGCGGGTCTTGTTGCCCCCCTCGGACTGGAGGATCCACATGATGTAGGCCCGCTCGATCGCGTCCAGCGTGGGGTTGGGCGTCTCGCGCTGCTCCACGAGCCGGTCGGGACTGCGGGACGTCAACTTCTCGGGCAGGTGCGAGGCATCGATCTCCTCGCCCGGGCACAGGATCACCGCACGCTCGAGGGCGTTCTCCAGCTCACGCACGTTGCCGGGCCACGGATAGTGCACGAGCGCATCGAGCGCCGATTCCGAGAGCGTCTTGGGCACCTCACCACGCGCGCTGGCCTGCTTGATCAGGAACGCATCGGCGAGGAGCGGGATGTCCTCGGCGCGCTCACGCAACGCCGGCAGGTGGATGGCAATGACGTTGAGGCGATAGTACAGGTCGCGACGGAAGGCGCCGCGGCGGATCTCGTCCTCGAGGTCGCGATTGGTGGCCGCCAGCAGGCGTGTGTCGATCGGCTGGGCCTCGGTGGCACCGACGGGAATCACCTCACGATGTTGCAGCACGCGGAGCAGCTTGACCTGCGTCGCCGCGGTGGTCTCGCCGATTTCGTCGAGGAAGAAGGTCCCTTTCGCCGCCGCGGAGAAGAGGCCGCCCTTGTCCTTGTGCGCGCCGGTGAAGGATCCCTTCACGTGGCCGAACAACTCGCTTTCGAGCAGGCTTTCCGGCAACGCGCCGCAGTTGATCGAGAGGAAGGCCCCCTCGCTCCGCAGCGAGAGTTCGTGGACATACCGCGCGATGACTTCCTTGCCCGTCCCGGATTCGCCCTGGATGAGCACCGTGGATTCGGTGGGTGCCACCGTCTCGGCGAGCTTGAGCACGTCCATCCATGCGCGCGACTTGCCGACCGGGCGCAGGAGCCCGCTGCGCTGCTGGCGACGGATCTCCTGCTTGAGGACCTTGTTCTCCACGCGCAGCGTCCGGTGCTCCGTGGCGCGTCGCAGGATGGCGAGCAGCTCGTCGTTGCGGAACGGCTTCTGGATGTAGTAGTACGCCCCCTCGTTCACCGCCTGCATCGCCGACTGCAGCGTGGCTTGTGCGGTCATGAGGATGACGGGCGTGTCCGGGTCCTTCTGCTTGACGGCGCTCAGGATCTCGAGCCCGCCAACCGACGGCATGCGGATGTCGCTGAGAACCACGTCCGGGGTGAGGGCCGCGATCTGCTCCAGTCCCTGGCGTCCGCCATGTGCCACGTGCGGGGTGAACCCCTCGTTCTTGAGGAGGATGCGAAGCGAATCGAGAATGCCCGCTTCGTCATCGACGACGAGGACGTTCGGACCACCAGTGGGGGTCTGGCTCACAATGCGTCTCCTGGGTCTGCCTGGTAGTTGGGTAGCAACACGGTGACTCGGGTCCCGCGGGGGTCGGAGTCGATGAAGACGAAGCCCTTGTGGGCCTCGATGGCGCGGTGCACGACGGAGAGGCCAAGGCCGCTGCCGCCGGGTTTGGTGGTGAAGAACGGGTCGAACAGGCGGTCGCGCAGCTCGTCGGGGATCCCTGCCCCTTCGTCGGTGACACGCAGCGCCACACCGCCCCGGTCGAAGGACAAACCGGCCGGTGCATCCGAGCTGGTGAGCGGTGCCACGTCCACCTTCACCTGGCCAGCCGCCGGGGAGGCCTGCACGGCGTTGAGCGTGAGGTTGAAGACCGCGCGGTACAGCAGGTCCTCGTCGCCCTCGACGATCACCGGATCCGGCGGGACGTTGGCCTCGACGCGCACATCGGGTGCACGATCGGGGTG
>JAEUJK010000072.1 GCA_016794735.1 Gemmatimonadota bacterium
CACCACGTTGGCCGGCTCGATCGCCGGGCGCTTGAAGTAGTGCGAGATGATCTTCGACGCGATCCGTGCCGCGGCGTAGCCGTGTTCGCCCTGCCAGAGCATCACCGCCACGACGATCTTGGGATCGTCCTGCGGCGCGAAACCGACGAACCAGGCGTGGTCACGCGCGGTCTCGTTCTGCGCGGTGCCGGTCTTGCCCGCGAGTTGCACCCCCTCGATCGCCGCGCTGCCGGCGGTTCCGCGCCCGGAGACCACGTCACCCATCGCCGCCCGCAACCCGGCGAGTTGCGCCGAGGACAGCCTGAGGATCTGCGTGCGCTCCGGTGACCGCGCCACGACCTCCGGCTTCGCGGCAAACCCGTCGGTCGCGAGGGCGCTGTAGAACCGCGCCATGTTCAGCACGGTTTGGGAGTTGGCCCCCTGCCCGATCGACAGGTTCAGGGTCTCGCCATTGCTCCAGTTCCCACGCCCGAAGGTCGAGTCCAGGTAGGCGGTGCTGGCCGGCCACAGCGGGCGCATCTCGTTGGGCAGGTCGATGCCGGAGCGTTCGCCCATCTTGAGGCTCACGCCGCCCGCCAACAGGCGCGACAACGACATCCGCAGGCCGAGCTGGTAGAAGTACACATCGCACGACTTGGCGATCGCCTCGCGCAACGTCACGGCGCCGTGGCCGCCCTTGTCCCAGCAGCCCCACGAGCGCAGGCCGAACTGGTAGCCGCCCGTGCAGGGCCGCGGCATCCGGGTCTCGAAGTCCACCAGGCTGTCCTGCAGCGCGAGCGCGGCGGTCGCCAGCTTGAAGGTCGAGGCGGGCGGGTACCGTCCCTGCATGGCCTTGTTGTACAACGGCAACCGCACCTTGTCGGCGTTGAGTTCGTCCCAATAGTCCTGCTGGATGCCGCCAATGAAGCGGTTGGGATCGAACGACGGCGAGCTGTGCAGCGCGAGGACCGCCCCGGTCTTTGGCTCCATCGCGACCACGCCCGCGACGAGCGTGTCGCCGAGATAGTTGGCAATGAAGCGCTGGAGGTCGAGGTCGATGTTTGTCTTGAGCGCCTGCCCCTGCACCGGCGCGTCGAAATCGCGATCGGCGCCATCACGCACCACACGCCCGCGCGCGTCCACCTCGACGAACCGACTCCCTTCGCGTCCGCGCAGCTCGGTTTCGTACTGCCGCTCGAGCCCCGACCGACCGATCTCCTGCCCGCTCTTGTAGCCCTCGTAAGCTTCGGTCCCGAGTTCGGTATCGCGGATCTGTCCGGTATAACCGGTGAACGCAGCGACGGCCGGCCCGTCGGGATAGTACCGCTTGGGCGCCGACTGGATGATGAGGTTGGGGAACTCGACGCGATGCTCCTCGAGGACCGAGACCTGGTCGTACGTCGCATCGGAGAGGATCACCGTCGGGCGATTCGGGTCCTTCCGGAACCGCTGCACCGCGCGGTTGATCTCCCCCTCGCTGAGCGGCAGGATGCGCGTGAGCGACACCAACGTGGATCGCAGCGAGTCGGTCGACGCCCCGAGGATCGAGACGGAGTATCCCGGCACATTCTCGGCGATGATCTCGCCGTGGCGATCGTAGATCACGCCGCGCGCCGCGGGTAGCGGTACCTGGCGCAAGCGATTGCGCTCGGACGACAGGCGGTACGCCGCATCGTCGAGCACCTGGGCGCGGAAGAACGCGCTCCCCAGGGCGGTCATGGCCACGAGGATCGCCGCCGTGGCGGCGACACCGCGCCGCTGGATGTCGTTCGGATGGAAGCTCATGTGCCCGGTGGTTCGAGGACCCCGCGGAACAACACCAGAAGACCCAGGCCCGCGATCGCCGTCACCCCGGCGGCGAGCGGCGACCACAACAACAACTGCGCAGCGGCGTCACCCCACCCGAGTTCGCGGTGGAGGATCACCGACATCACGTCATGTACCCACTTGCCGCCAAAAAAGAACACGGCGTGCAACATGACGTTGTCGGAAAAGAACACGGCCTTGAGCCACGAGGCCGCGAAGCCCAGGACGGTGAGGGTGAATGCGCCAACCCCGAACGCCTCAGGCAGGAGGGAGTCGCCGAGGAGCCCGACCACGAGGCCGGTGACCGCCGCGACGCCGGGGCGCAGCCGCACCGCGGCGAGCAGCACCGCAATCACGAGGAAGTCCGGGGTCACGCGCCAGCCCAGCAGCGGCGTCACCGAGAAGTGCAGGATGATCAGGACGAGGCAGAGGAGCAGCGTGCGGAGTCCGCGCGTGTTCATGGGATCCTCCGCACCGAGTCACGAGGTCCCGGGGCCGGTCGTCCCCCTGCCGCCGCCACCGAGTCGGTCACGCGCTGCAGCTCGGCGAGTCGTGCCGCTTCGTTCAGTTGGCGCAGCGAATCACCGGCCGCAATGGCCCGTGCACGTGCCGCCGCGCCGCCTGACGAGTCCGGCCATGCGGGCGCGAGGTCGCTGCCGCGGAGGGTCGGATCGAGGATGAGGACCGACGACACCCACGCGGGATGCGCGGCTGCACGCAACAGGTAGGTGCGCGTCCACTGTTCCGTCGTCGGGATCTCGCCGATCACGCGCCCGACGACGATCCCCCGCGGGAAAACCCCGCCAAGGCCCGTCGTCACGACCGTCGTCCCGGTGTCGAGCGCGTCGCGATAGGCCACGCCGCGCAACTCGAGCAACATGCGATCCGGCCCGGCACACGCGGTTTCGTCCAGGCCGCGGCAGACGGAGCTCGCCTGTCCCGTGAGGTGTGGCGCCACGATCCCCACCGTCTGCCCATCGGCCGACATCGCCGACGCGCGAAAGTTGGGATGCGACCAGAGGATCGCGTGGCTCGTCCGCTCGTCGACGAAGGTCAACCGGCCCACGAGGCCTTCGGGCGCAACCACCGCACTGTTCGGCAGCACCCCTTCGCGGCGGCCGGCGGTGAGCACCAGCGTGTGGCTCTCCCCGGGCAGGCGTCCGTGGAGGGCGTTCGCCGGGATGAAGCCGGTGCGCAGCTGGGCCCCGATCCCCAACAGGCCGCGCAACGTCGCGTTCTCGGCCTCCAGGCGGCGGCTGGCGGCATCGCGCATGGCGAGGGAGTCCAACCGCTGCACGATGGCGTCCCGCTCGTTCAGTGCGGCGCGTGCACGCTCCGACTGCCGCTGCAATCCGAGCAGTGGGCGTGCGAGGCTCCGCTGCAGGGCGGCTGCGACGGCATCACGCGTCCCCGAGGGGAGCACCATCGCCATGACGGCGATGAGCGCGCAAGCCACCAGGAGCGCCGCGTCGACCCGGGTGCCGGCTCTCGCTGCACGCGCCATCCGTCCCTCCGGTCAGGACGAGAGGACCGAGAAGTACTTCTGTTCGTCGTCGAGGATGCGCCCCACACCCCGCACGACGCACGTCAGGGGGTCTTCGTCGACGTGGATGGGCAAGCCGGTCTCCTGGCTGAGCACCACGTCCAGCCCCCGGATGAGCGCACCACCGCCCGTCATCACGATCCCACGATCGACGATGTCCGACGCCAGTTCGGGCGGGGTGATTTCGAGGGCGCGTCGAACGGCATCGACGATCTGCTGGATCGGCTCCTGGATCGCCTCGCGGATCTCCGAGGAGTGGACGCGCACGATCTTCGGGATGCCCGAGACCAGGTCGCGCCCCTTCACTTCCATCTCCCGCTCGTCGCCCACGGGGGCCGCCGATCCCACGGTGATCTTGATCTGCTCTGCCGTGGGCTCGCCGATCAGCAGGTTGTAGTTCTTGCGCATGAACTGGACGATGGCGGTATCCAGCTCATCGCCGGCGGTGCGGATCGAGGTGTCCGACACGATCCCGGAGAGCGCGATGACGGCGATCTCGGTTGTGCCACCGCCGATGTCGATGACCATGTTCCCGGTCGGCGTCTCGATGGGGAGTCCCACCCCGATGGCCGCGGCCATCGGCTCGGCGACCATGAAGACTTCCTTGGCGCCAGCGCCGAGCGCCGAGTCGCGCACGGCGCGCTTTTCAACCTCAGTGATCCCGGACGGCACGCACACGATCACGCGCGGCTTGATCTTGAACATCCGGTTCTTGATGATCAGCTCCAGGAAGTACCGGAGCATCTTCTCGGTGACGTCGAAGTCGGCGATGACGCCGTCCTTCATGGGCCGGACGGCGATGACCCCATCCGGCGTGCGTCCGAGCATGCGCTTGGCTTCGAGCCCGACCCCCTTCACGCGCTTGGTCTCGCGATCCATGGCGACGACCGACGGCTCGTTCAGGACGATCCCCTCACCCTTGACGTAGATGAGCGTATTGGCCGTGCCGAGGTCAACAGCAATCGCATTTGCGGGGAACAGCTTCCCCGCCTTGGGGAACGGCCAGCGCATGTATGTAAATCACCCTGGCGCCGGGGCGGGCGCCGGTGGACTTGGAGGGCTTCGCGGGGTGAAGCGCCTTTAAGTTACCGGAGCAGGTGAAGCGGTGCAAGGCGTTGGTAGATCACAACCTAGACGCCCCGCCGAGGCCGCCGCTGGAGGCCCTCCCAGCCCCGTTCCCTACCCTCCGGTGACCCCCGTGCTCCCGAATCCGCCCTCGCCCCGGGCCGTGGCCTCGAGGGTGTCGGCGACCACCAGGGTCGGCGTCTCGAACCGCGCGAACACCGCCTGGGCGATCCGGTCACCGCGCCTAACGACCATCGGTTGGGCCCCGAGGTTCCAGACGATCACCAGCACCTCCCCGCGGTAGTCCGGGTCGATGGTGCCGGGCGCGTTAGGCAGCACGAGCCCCTGCTTGAGCGCGAGCCCCGAACGCGGGCGCACCTGCATCTCCACGCCGGGCGGCAACTCCACCACGAGCCCCGTCGCCACGGTGCGGCGCTCCCCCGGCGCGAGCGTGAACTCCGGCTCCGCCGAGCACAGGTCGTAGCCAGCGCTGCCGGTCGTTTGTCTAGCCGGCAACGGCAGGTCCGGGTTGTGCGGCAGCCGACGAACGCGAATCTCCATGCGATGGTCTCGTTAGGTTGCGGCGAGCACGGCGCGCGCCGCCCGCTCGTCCTGTTGCAGTTGGGCCACCAGCGCATCGGCCGAGCCAAAACGCTGGACATCCCGCAGCCGGGCCACGAAGTCCACGCGCACCCGGCGGTCGTACAGGTCCCCCGCCACGTCGAACAGGTGCACCTCGAGGAAGACACGCGTGTCACCAAACGTCGGTCGGCCCCCGAGGTTCAACATCCCCCCGAACGCCCCCAGCGGGGTCTGCACGCGCACCGCGTACACCCCAAGCGGGGGGAGCAGCTTGCGGGGCGAGGCAATCGGGACGTTGATCGTGGGGAAGCCGAGCAGCCGCCCGCGCTGCTCCCCGGCCACCACCCGCCCGCCGATCGAGTACGGGCGTCCCAGCCCCTCGGCGGCACGCCCAAGGTCGCCACCAGCGACCGCCCGCCGCAGGAAGGTCGACGAAATCGGGTGCCCCCCGTCGGCGGTCACCGCGGTCACCACCTCGACGGAGAATCCCCGCGTCGTCCCCAGGGTGCGGAGCAGCTCGGGATTCCCCGCCCGGTTGCGCCCGAAGGCGTGGTCGTGCCCCATCAGCAGGTGGGCCACCCGGAACCGCTCCACGAGGACCTGGTCGACGAATGCGGGGGCATCCAGGGCCGCCAGGGACGCCGTGAACGGCATAACAGCGAGGTAGTCGATCCCACTCTCGGCCAGCACCTCGACCTTC
Organism: Gemmatimonadota bacterium; assembly: GCA_016794735.1. Classification (GTDB taxonomy): domain Bacteria; phylum Gemmatimonadota; class Gemmatimonadetes; order Gemmatimonadales; family Gemmatimonadaceae; genus RBC101. Next base: position 5,676 of record JAEUJK010000072.1, read on the forward strand.
TCGTCGCCGACCGTCAGGAGCGGGGGCGCGGCCGCCGGGTTCACGACCTCCAGCGGGTGCGGATCGAACGTGACCAGCACGGTGGGGAGCCCGTGCTCCTTCCCGCGGGCCACGAGCCGAGCCAACACGTCCTGGTGTCCACGATGCACGCCATCGAAGGAACCCACGGTGAGCACCGTGGCGGTGACGTCGGGAGGAAGGCCGCTCTCAGGCATGCACCACCGTCGGAAAGACCACCCCATTCGCGACGCGCCCGAGCCCCAGCCACGTCGCGTCCGGCCCATTGATCACGACGACTTCCGCATCGGAAATCCCCGCGCGCGCGATCGATGCCCCGTGCCGCGCCCGGATGGCCTCCGGCTCGTCCAGGGCCAGCACCGGCACCCCGGGCAACGCCTCGCGAGCGTCGCGCGCCTGGACCTCGCCGCGCCGCACGGCCTCCCACGTCGTCGCCCCCGCCACGACAAACGGTCCGCAGCGCTCGCGACGCAGCGCGGCGAGGTGCGCCGCCGACCCGGTGAGTCGACCGAGGTCGCGCGCGAGGGCCCGGATGTACGTCCCCGTCCCGCAGGTCACGCGCACCACGAGGTGGCCGTCGCCCCACTGCACTTCCTCCCACGCGTGCACGACCACGTTCGCCGGCTCGAGCACCACGGTGGCCCCGCTCCGGGCCAGCGCATACGCCCGTCGCCCCTCGATCTTCTTGGCCGAGTAGGCCGGCGGCACCTGGGCGAGGGCCCCGGTGAGCTGGGGGATCGCCGCGCGCACGGCCTCGATGGCTGGTGGTTCGGCCTCGCGCATTACCTCGCCGGTCAGGTCGTCGGTGTCACGTTCGGACCCGAATGCGATCGTCGCGAGGTACACCTTGGGTTCGGTCGGGACAAACCGAATGCAGCGCGTGGCGACGCCGCTCAGCACCACGAGCAGCCCCGTGGCAAACGGGTCCAGCGTGCCAGCATGTCCCACGCGCCGGGTGCCGAGGGCGCGACCGACCTGCCGCACCACATCGAAGGAAGTGACGCCCGCGGGCTTGTCGACCAGGACCAGCGCGTCAGTCGAGGTCGCTGGCATCGGGATCGGCGGCCCCATCGCGAATGCGCGCGAGCAAGGACTCGATCCGCGCCGCGTGGGCGACGCTGGCGTCGAGGCGGAATTCGATGGTGGGGGCCGCGTGCAAGCGCAGGGTCCGGCCCAGCCGGCTGCGCAGGTGGGTCGCGACGGAGTGCAGCCCCTCGAGCGTGGCTGCGCGCACCGCCTCGTCCCCCATGATGCTCACGTACACCTTCGCGGTCCGCAGGTCGCGCGTGACCTCGACCCCGGTCACCGTCACGATGCCGGTGACTCGCGGATCCTTGACCCCTTCCGCGAGGAAGGTCGCCACCTGTTCACGGATGGCCTCGGCCACACGATCGGGTCGTCGGGAATCACCGGCCATGGTTGCTTCACGAGCAGGTGCGGCGTGTGCCGCACCCGCCCGTCCTCAGGAATTGGGCGACTGCAAGGTCCGGGCGAACTCCTCCTTGCGATAGCACTCGATCACGTCACCAACCTTGATGTCGTTGAAGTTCTCGATGCCGATACCGCACTCGTACCCTTCCTTGACCTCCTTCACGTCGTCCTTGAAGCGACGCAGTGAAGCGATCGTCCCGTCGAAGATCTCGGTGCTGTCGCGAATGAGGCGCACGCGACCCGTGCGGTTGATGAGACCGGAGCGGACATGGCACCCCGCGATCGTACCGATACGCGACACCTTGAACGTCTCGCGCACCTCGGCCTCGCCCAGCACCACCTCGCGCTCTTCCGGGCGCAGCATCCCCTCGAGCGCCGCCTTCACGTC
>JAEUJK010000085.1 GCA_016794735.1 Gemmatimonadota bacterium
CCGGCGCCGAGCTCACGCTCGATGCGGTAGCGGTCCGCGAGGGCCGCTCCGAGACGTTCCGACAAGGACATGCAAGGGGGCGGAGGGGGGGACGACGGCCTGCAGGAGACGCGTGCTCCGTCACCCGCCGGGCTCAGCGGCCACGAACTTCGCGCGTGACGGGCATCACGTCCAGCGCGCAGCCCCTGTGTTTCACCGTGACGTGAGGGACCCGCGGCGCTCGCGATCCCTGGTTACCGGGGCCCCAGCCCTTACTGGCCGCTAACGGTGACATGAGCGCCATCGACCCTGGGGTTGGGCTGGCAGCCAACGCGGTCCCTCCTGCTTGTCGGTGCCTGCGTGCGTCGCCCCGGGGTCCACGGTGCCGACCCCGGGAGCGCCGTGGACGCTGCCATTCACTAGGGGATCACCTTCCCGGCCTTCACGGGATATGGAGGCGGCTTGGGCACCGCGCGAGGATCTTCCGCGATCTTCTTCTTCAGGTAGGCGATTGCCGCTTCGAGCTGTGCGTCCTTCCCGTTGAAGGTCTCGTGCGGAAGGTTGTCCACGATGATGTCCGGGATGAAGCCCTCCTGCTCGATCAGCCACTTCCCCTCGGCGCCATACACGCCATTCATTGGCGCACGCGCCACCCCGCCATCGCTCAGCGTGTTCACGCCGCTCAGCCAGATCTCGCCACCCCACGTCCGTGTGCCGATCGTCACGCCAAGGCCGAGCCGGCGGAATCCCTCGGCAACCGCCTCGCCATCGGACGCGGTCTCCTGGTCGACGAGCATCACCATGTGACCGCGGAAGGCGCCCTGCATGTTCCAGTACGGCTCACCGACGCGACTCTTCCAGTACATCCACGGCTTGCGCGACAACATCTCGAGCACCCATGAGTCGATGTTCCCGCCGCGGTTCTGCCGCATGTCCAGCACGAGTCCCTGCTTGTCGACCAGTGGAGTGAACTGCCGGTAGAACTGGTCGATGTCTCCGCCGCCCATCGCGCGCAGGTGCACATAACCTGCCTTGCCGTCGGTCTTTGACTCGGTCTCGAGCCGCCGCGTGTATTCCCAGTCGGTGTAGCGAAGATTCTGTTCGTTGCCGACTGGAGTCACGACGATGTCGCGCGGCGCCTGCGTCCCCGAGACGACCGTCACGAGCACCTGCTTGCCGACCTGATGCCGCAACAACTCGCCGATGTCGCGCGCGCCGAGCGTACGCTCGCCGTTGATTGCGGTGATGACATCCCCGGCCTTCACCCCCAGGTCCGGGTCGGCAAGCGGTGCGCGCTCAGCCGGGTACTCCGGATCGTTGCGGTAGATGTAGTCGATGCGATACCCGCCCTTCGCCGGGTCCCGGAAGAGCTTCGCGCCTAACGTCGCCACCTGGATCTGGTCTTCACCGCGGCGCAGGTCGCCCCCGCCGACGGAGGTGTGGAGGGCCGAGAGTTCGCCCACGGCCCAGCCAATCAGGTCGCTGAGTTCGGCGCGTGTGGTGATGCGCGGGACCAACGCGCCGTACTTCTTGAGGGTGGCCTGGTAATCGACGCCGTGGAGTCCGGGATCGTAGAACCAGTCCCGTTCGAGCCGCCACGCGTCCTCGAAGAGCTGTCGGAAATCGTCGCGCACGTCGATCGTGAACGCCCAACCCGCGAGGTCCACGCGTGCGTCGCCCAGGTTCGCGACCTTCTGGGCGCGCGCGTCGACGACGTGCAGGGCGTCGCCCTTTCGCACCAGGAGCTTTCGACCGTTCCCGGACGGCGTGAAGAACCGGATGTCATCGACGACGACGACCCCCTCGGGCTTGTCGTTGCCGACCTTGAGCGCCATGAGATCGGTCTTGCCGTCGGCGCCCGATGCGCGTGAGGTGAAGAAGAGCGCTTCGGCGTTGACCTGCAGGTTGTCGTAGTTGCCCGAGGCGATGGGGACGCGACGGATGCGGAGCGCGAGTCCGGTCGTGTCGATAGTGACCGGTCGCGCGCTCGTGTCACTGCGCGACGGAATCGCGCCGCCGACCTTGAGTTCATCGTCCGGGAGGAACGGCGAGCGCAATCCCGTGCGCAGCGCCACCTGGTAGATCTCGATTTCCTTGTCGAAGTACGGCTCGGGACGCCGGTTGCCCCATGGCGCTTCCACAAGCGTCTTCAGGTTCCGATCCGAGAGGAAGTAGATGAACTCCCCCTTCGGGTCCCAGGCAGGCGCGAAGCTGTTGGTGCGATCCGAGGTGAGTTTGAGGCTCCGTCCTGCTTCGGTGCCGTAGATCTTCACCTGCTGGAACGAGTTCAGCGCCGTCATCTGGTAGGCGAGCCAACGCCCATCCGGTGACCACGCCATCGTGCCAACGCCCTCGCGATTCTCGGAGAACTTTTTCATCTCCTTCGTCGCCAGGTTCATCACGAAGGCATCGTTGTTGTTGTCGCTCCAGGCGAGCCACTTGCCGTCGGGCGAGGGATAACCGCGGAAACGCAGGATGTTGCCGCCCCGGGTGAGCGGCTCATCGGCGCCGATGCCGTTCACGGGGATCTTCACCCATTCGAGCTCGCCGGTCTCGTCGGAGAGCACCACGATCGACTTGCCGTCGTGCGAGAACGAGGCGTCGCGATACCGGACGCTGTCCTTGCGCGTGGCGCGCACGAAGCGACCACCTTTCACCGGGGCGATGAATACCCGCCCGCGTGCCGTGAGCACGACCTTGTCGCCATCGGGCGAGAGGGCAGCTGCCGAGAGGTAGGTCATCGGGTCGTTGACCCAATTCTCGCGGAGCTGGTCCAGGTCGGTCGCGAGGGTGATCGGGACCAGCTTCGTTTGACCGGTCGCAATGTCGAGCGACCAGAGGTCGGCCTGCAGCTGGTAGACGATGCGACCGTCGGCGGAGATCGCGGGGTCGCGCACGTCCCAGCCGACATGCTTCGTGACCTGCCGGCGATCGGTGCCATCGTCCTTCATGGACCAGATGTTCATCTGGCCATCGCGGTCGGTCACGAAGTACACGCGGCCGTTGTACCACATGGGCGAGTGACTCTCGCCGTTATAGTCCTTTCCCGTCAGCTGCACGGCCTCAGCGGCTCCGGTGGTGTATTTCCAGATCTGCCGGGCCGTGCCGCCGGTGTAGCGCTTGGTGACATTGTTGTGGAATCCGGGACGTGCGAAGTACACCGTGCGTCCGGTGGCGTCGTACGAGCCTTCGCTCGCGCCGGCGAGGGGAACGAGGGTGCGCTGTCCCGAGTTGACGTCGAGCTGCACCATCCCCGACTTGGGGATGCCGGTGTACTGCAACGTGCGATAAAGCAGCTTGCCATCCGGTGTCCACGACGTGGCGACGGCGGCGTCCCCATCGTAGGTCCAGCGCGTCGGTGCACCACCAGTGGCTGGCATCGTGTAGAGCGCGGCGGGTCCCTCATAACGCGCCGTGAAGGCGATCGTCTTGCCGTCTGGCGAAATCGTTGGATCGGTTTCCTCGGCCGCGTGACTCGTCAGGCGGTGGGCGAGGCCACCGGCGGCCGGAACGCTCCAGAGGTCACCCTCCGCGGCAAACACAATCGTCTGCCCGCTGATCGTCGGGAAACGGTAGAACCCGAGGCTTCCCTGCGCGCGTGCATCGCGGGCCATGAGGGCGACCAGCAGGACGAGTAACGTGGCGAGTCGGCGCATCGGAATTCTCCAGGGTTCCTTGCAGGGCGGGCCGTCGGGGACAAAGGTGCAGGCCCGGGCTTCTATCGTATGGTTGGCCCGGGGGATCGTCCAGTCGCGTGGCTCCGAGGCCTGCTTACATGCGTCGAAGCGATGCAGGGCGTGGCGGCGCGACATGTCCGGCGTTGCGGCGGACGGCCGCTATTGGGGAGGCGCCGATCCGTATGTTTGTGCATGCGCATCTTCACGAAGCGTCGCATCGTGCGTGGGTTTCTCGCGCTCCTGGCTGTGGTCGCGGTCGCCCTGGTGGTGCTCGTGTGGTCTACGGATTGGCTCGATGCGCTGGGCGCAGCCCCGACGGGTGAGCGTCTCGCTCGAATCCGACGATCGCCGAACTTCGTGAACGGCGCCTTCCAGAACCCTCCGTCGCCAGAGACGCCGCGACTCGCGACGCCCGGTCAGATGCTCAAGACCTGGATCTTTGGCGATCAGGTGCGGCATCCACCGATGCCGGTTGCCACGGTACTGCTGACCGGGGCCGAATTTGCGCAGCCGCCGACCTCGGGACTGCGCGCGACGTGGCTGGGCCACTCGACGGTGCTGGTGGAGGTAGATGGCGCTCGCATTTTGTTTGACCCGGTCTGGGCGCGTCGTGCATCGCCGTCGACGCTCGTCGGACCCCTGCGATTCTTCGAGCCGCCACTCGCACTCGACGACCTCCCGCCGCTCGACGCCGTGCTCGCGACGCACGATCACTACGACCACCTGGATCGCGGCGTGGTGAAGGCCCTCGCCGCGAGCCACGCGCAGGCGAAGATGCGTTTCATCGTGCCGTTAGGCGTGGGTGCTCACCTGGAGCGTTGGGGCGTGGCGCCTGACCGCATCACGGAGCTGGATTGGGCGGAGTCCACGAGCGTGGCCGGGTTGACGCTCACCGCGACACCCGCTCGACATTTCTCGGGGCGGGGTCTCAGCGATCGCAACCACACGTTGTGGGCGTCGTGGTCCGTGACGGGACCGACGCACCGGGTATTTCACAGCGGCGACACCGGTCCCTTTTATGGCTTCGCCGATATTGGAACGAGATACGGGCCGTTCGACCTGACGCTCATGAAGATCGGCGCCTACGGCGATGGATGGCCCGACATCCACCTCACCCCGGAACAGGCGGTCGACGCGCATCGCGAGCTGCGTGGCAAGGTGCTGTTACCCATCCACTGGGGCACCTTCAACCTGGCCTACCACGCGTGGAACGAGCCGCCAGAACGCGTGGTGGTCGCCGCGATGGCCAACGGCGTGCAGCTGGTGGTGCCCAGGCCGGGCGAGTCGATCGAGCCATCCGCGCCCAAGCCGGTCCAGCGCTGGTGGCGCTGACCTGACGTCGCGCGCTGATCGCCTAACGCTTTGCCGCGCTGTGGGCGCTGGGGCGGAGACAACGCTCAGGGCGTTCGCTGCGCCAGCTTGTCGCGCAATTCCCGCTGCCAGTTGTGCACGACGATTGCCCTTGCATCTTCGCCGGTTCGTCGCAAGACGAGGAAATGCGCGCCGTCGGGAGCGACATCGTAGGACTGATGGGTGGGATCCGTGGGTTCGCTCGTGGCAAACACGAGCTTGCGCGCGCCAACCGTCACTTCGCTCGTCGCCGTTATCGACGCCGCCATGATCCCCTCAGGCCCGCGATAGTACACGACGCGCCCCGTCCGGTCCCACAGCGGTTCACCGCCCCCGCTGTTGCTCACCTGCACACGCGGCCCATCGCCCGGGAAGGCTCGCACATACACCTCGTTCCGCCCGCTCTGGTCCGATTGGTACGCCAACCAGTGGCCATCGGGTGACAGTCGCGGCATCGTCTCCGAAGAGGGACCAGTGGCCATGGGCTGTAGCGTGCGACTCCCCTTGAGGTCGACCGCGAAGATGTCACGCGGATACCGCGAACCCGGCGCGGTGCGCACCACCAGCCATCGCTCGTCCGGTGACAGCACCGCCTCGTTGATCTCCGCTTCCGCGACGAACAGCGTCTCCGGCTGTGCGCTGCCATCGACGGGAGCAGAGAGAATTGGCGTGCGCAGGTAGTCGATCCCCTTGGTGCGGTTGTTCCCGTCGAGGATGGCCTTGTAGATGATGCGCTTGCCGTCGGGTGACCATTCGGGGGCGCGATTCACTCCCGCGTTGGTCAGGCGCGTGAACGTGTTGCCGACGCGGTCGAGGACCCACACTGAGGTGCCCTCCTTCGACGAAACCGCGATCGCGATTTTGCGTCCGTCGGGCGAGTACCGCGGCGTCTCGTAACTCGCGGGTTCAGGGAGCAACGCCACCTCGGCACCGCCGCCAGCGAGGACCAGGCGTGAGTTGTAGTAGCGCGCACCCGGGCGATAGGCGAGTGTCCCGCTCGGCGAGAGGCCGATCCCATCGAGGTCGCTGGCCAGCACGACGGATTCGCCGCGGACCTGCAGCGCATCGACATCAAAGGCGATGGCCGACAGGTCCCCGTTGGCATTCACGTAGATGAGGTGATCGTCGATGACGCCAAGCGCCGAACCAGCACCCGCGAGGCCGACGTCGGTTACGGTCTTCGTGGCCAACGACACCGCCATCGTCATCGGCTTGGCTGCGCTCTGCGCGGTGTGCACGAGCACGGTCTCGCCATCTGGCAGCAACACCGGGTCCACGGCGCCCTGCGCCGTCGTCGAGTCGGTGAGTTGCGTGACGGCACCACCGGCGACCGGCACGGCGAACAGGCCATCGGTTGTCCCAATGACCATCGTCCCGTTCGGCGCCCACGCCAGGCCGTAGATCTCGCGCGCGCCGAAGGCTGCGATCCGCTGGCTCGATCCACCGTCCGTGGCGATGCGCTTGATCTCGCCCGCGTCCGAGTAGGCGATCTCCCGGCCATCTGGCGAGAAGGTCAGGTTCTTGAGCGACCGCTCGGCGAGCACGACGCGGCTTCCGATCTCGCTCACACGCTCCACCACCGTGCGATAGCCCGCGACGCTCGAGGTGATGTAGGCCAGCTTGTCGCCCTGCGGAGAAATCGCGATGGGGAAACCGCCCACCATCACGAGCTCACCAGCTGGCGGGACGATCTGCGCGCGAATCACCGGTGACTCCGGCGCGCGCGGTTCGTGTGTGGCGATCCATGCGAGCGCGGCCACGGCGACCGCCACCGCGCCCCACGCCAGCCGCTCTCGGACCCCGATGTAACGGCGCGCCGTCGCTGCATTGGCGCCGTTCGTCGCGGGTAGATACCGTGCGAGTGGCGACGCATCACCCTTGCCCTGCAAGGCCAGGGCGAAGTCCCCAGCGGTCGCAAAGCGATCCGCGGCCAGCTTCTCGAGCGCGTGACGCACCGTCGCATCCACATGCGGCGGCACACTGCGCCGCAGGACCTGCAGCGGGCGGACCTCCTCGGTCATGAGCTTCGCAATGATCGCCTGCGCCGTGCCACCGCTGTGTGGCGCCTCGCCGGTGAGCATCTCGTACGTCATCGCGCCAAGCGAGTAGATGTCGGTGCGCGCATCGACGGCACGATCGCCGGTGGCCTGCTCGGGGCTCATGTATTGCGGCGTGCCGAGCGAGAGGCCGGTTTGCGTGACGCGCTGTCCCCCCGCATTGCTCACCGCGAGCGCGATACCGAAATCCGCGACGAGGGGCTGCCCGTCGGCGAGCAGGATGTTCTCCGGCTTGAGGTCGCGGTGGATCACGCCGCGCCGGTGCGCGTAGTCGAGCCCCTGGGCAATGGCGACCGAGAGTCGAATCGCTTCCTCGACGGGCAGTTGCTTCTCGCGCTCCAGCCGCGCGCGCAGCGTCTCGCCCTCCACGTACGGCATCACATAGTACAGCAATCCCTCGGCCTGCCCGCTTTCAAAGAGCGGCAGCAGGTTGGGATGCTGCAAGTTCGCCGTCACCTTGATCTCGCTCAGGAACCGCTCCACGCCGAGAACGGCGCCGAGTTCGGGCTTGAGCACCTTGATGGCCACCCGGCGGTCGTGCTTGAGGTCCTCGGCCAGGAAGACCGTGGCCATCCCACCCTGGCCCAGCTCCCGCTCGATGCGGTACCGCTCAGCCAGGGCGGCTGCGAGGCGGGGGCGCGCGGCGTCTTCGCTCACTTGCCTGCGCCAGCCTGCGCGCGCGCAAACGCCGCCAGCCATCCCTGCATCACCACGATGCGTACCGACGCCGAGCTGACGGATTCGGTGACCACGATGCGTCCGGTCGCGCGATCCACATCCCAGGCCACACCCAGGGATCGATCCGTGATCACATCCTCCGACTTGCCGATGACTAGGTTGGCGCCTGGCGTCACGTGCGTCGCACGCAATCCGACACGGTTGTTCGCAGTGGCGAGGTAGTAGATGGTGCGCCCATCACCGGACCACCGCGCCTGCTGTCCGCTTCCGGAGGAGATCCGTTGTTGCACTCCCACCGTCGCAACCGGGAACGGTCGGACGTTGATCTCGGCTTCTCCGGTCTCGTACGACGTGAAGGCCGCCCATCGCCGATCCGGGGAGATGGCGGCGCCGAACTCCCCGTACCGTGCCGTGAGGTACGGACGGGGAGTGCTCGCGGTGACCGGGTTCACGATGCTCGTGTTTCCGCCCGCCACGCGACCGCCAAGCGTTCGAGCCGCCGTGTTGTCCGAGTAGACCAGCATGGTATCGAGCGGCCAGTCCGACGCGTGCTGGTCGTTTGGCACGCGCGGCATCCGCACCGGTGGCGTCTTCTGGTCCACGGGCTGCACGAACACATCTTCGGCGTCGGTGTCAGCTCCCTCGGCCGTGTAGGCCAACATGGTCCCGTCGGGGGACCACACGGGAGCGTGCCCGCCACCTTCCGTCGTGAAGCGATTCATCGAGCCGGTACGGAAGTCGTAGATCGCCACATGGCGATTGCTTCCTCGGGCTGCCCCGATCGCCATCGCGAGCTGGTTGCCGTCTGGCGAGAACCGGGCGTAACTGAGCACCCGCGGGGCCAGGGGCAACGTATCGATACGCCCCTGCGGGTCGCGGATCAGGATGCGCTGCTCGGCATCGACCCCGGTGCGGTACACCAGCGTCCCGCTGCGTGTCACGACGAAAGGCGCCACGCCGCCGTTAGGCTGGAAGTCGAGCAGGACCGGGATTGGGGTGCCACTCACCTCGTGTCGCGACGCGTTGAACCTGACGGCGAAGAGCCCACCCGTCGTGGGGGCGTAGAGGAGGTGACCGGTCGGCAGCAGGAAGGCCTCGGCGGACCCTTCGATGATCGTGAAGGCGGTGTCGGCATCGAGGTCGAAATACATCAGCCGTGCGCCCGACGAGTTGTCGACGTAGAGCACGCCGCGTCCATCCGGCGTCAGGCGCGGTTGTTCGACGTTGCGGATGTCCTTCTCGACGCGCAGTGACCCGTCCGGCGAGAGCAACGCGAATCCGCCGCCGGTCTCGAACACGATGCGCCCGTCCTCGCCCCAGTTCACGCGGCCCGAAGAGAGCGAATCGCGCGCGATGACGCCGAGGGGTGCCCCGCCGGCCACCGGCACCTTGCGCAGGAGCCCCTGCAACGAGAACACGATCCACTCTCCATCCGGCGAGAACGACGGGGACTCTCCTCCCTTGGTGCCCCCGAGCAGGCGATACTCGCGCTGGCCGGCATCACGTACGGCCACGCCTTCATCGGTCGCGAAGGCAAAGCGGGAGCCATCGCCCGAGACGGCAAAGCGGGCGAGGTCCGGATCGGCGTTGGGTACGTCGAGCGTGAGCGGCACGACGGGCATCGGCTCGGTCGCGCCGTGGCGCTGAAAACTCCACGCGGCCAGGCTGAGGCTCAGCAGCGACACCACGGCCGCACCCATGAGGACTCCCCGCGACGATCGACGGGGGGTTGGGAGGCCGGCGGTGCGGGTGCCCACCGCCGCGGACCCGTCGATGAGGGCGTCGGCAAACGCCTTCGCACTCTCGTACCGGTCGGCCGGCAGCTTCGCCAGGGCCGTGAACACCGCTTGCTCCACGTGCGCCGGCACGGTGTCGCGCAACGTGCCTAACGATGTCGGACGCTCGCTCAACACCTTGGCGACGATCGCCTGCACGCTGCTGCCCGTGAACGGCGCATCGCCGGCGAGCATCTCGTAGAGCACGGCGCCCAGGGCGTAGATGTCGCTGCGTGCGTCGATGGTGCGTTCGCCCATCGCCTGCTCGGGCGACATGTATTGCGGCGTGCCGAGTGAGAGCCCCGTTTGCGTCATGCGCTGCCCGCCGGCGGATTGCACGGCGAGCGCGATGCCGAAGTCGGCCACCAGCGCCGATCCATCGTGCAGCAGGATGTTCTCCGGCTTGATGTCACGGTGGATCACGCCCTGCCGGTGCGCGTAATCGAGGGCGCTCGCGACTTCCCGCGCCAGGCGGACCGCCTCGGGGATCGGCAACTGCCGCTCGCGCTCCAACCGCGCGCGCAGGGTCTCGCCGGTGACCAACGGCATCACGTAGTACAGCTGGCCGCCGGCCTCGCCGCTGTCGAGCAACGGCAGGATGTGCGGATGTTGCAGGCGTGCCGTCGTCCGGATCTCCGCGAGAAAGCGTTCTCCGCCGAGTGCCGCGGCGAGGTCCGGGAGAAGCACCTTGATCGCGACGTCGCGATCGTGCTTGAGGTCGCGCGCCAGGTACACCGTGGCCATCCCGCCCGCGCCAAGCTCTCGCTCGATGCGGTAGGCGTGCTTCAGGGCGTCGACGAGCGGGGAGGGAAGGGTCACAGGTTGCAGGTGGGACGATCTGTCGGCGGCGCGGACGGCTGTCTATCGACGCGTGGGTGGGCGATGTCCGGGCTCACGGCCGCGAGAATCTGCCCCGCGAATCGGCCCCGTCCAGTGTGAAACTGCCGGCGAGCAGCGTGCCCGCCTATCGACGCACGACGAGGCCAAACGAGGCGCCGCTCCCAACGCGGTTGTCACTCTCGACGAACGTGACGCGCGCGGTCGCCAGGGCCATGAGACCGACGCGTCGATGGAGCCACACGGTGGCTCCGCTCGCACCCTGGAGTCCCACGTGGGTGTAGGGTGTTCCATCGCCATCGCCCCCCAGCATCGCCCACGGGCCGCCCATGACCATGCCCTCGAACCTCGCGGGGCGGCTGCGAACGCCAAGGTCGAGGTCGAGCGCGGCCGCATCGAGTCCATAGAAGCCCGCATCGCGGATCCACGAGAGTCGGCCGCCGACGAGGCCAGTCAGTCCGAATGGCTTGTGCACGCCCATCGAGACGACGTTCGGAGTGCCTGCGAGGTCGTCGATTTCGAAGGGGCCAACCGCGAAGGAGAGCCGGGCGGGTTGCTGCGCCCCGAGGGCCAAGGGGAGGGCGGCCAGCAAGGCAAGGAAACGGAAGCTCATGGGGGAAAGATGAACGCGTGGAGCATCGGGCGCTGCGAGGCCGTCGAGGCCGGCACGTCGAACGAGACGCGTGCTGCCGCGCGGGGCAGCGGCGAGCGGTTCCCGCGCGTAGGCTTGTGACTCACCCGCTCCACCAGAGGTTCCCATGGCGTCGTCCCGGCTTTCACATCTCGCATGCGCCGCGCTTCTCGTGACCCTTGGGTCGGCCACGCGCTCCGGGGCCCAGGCGCCCACGGTTCCGGATGGAGCGCTCGTCATCCGGGGTGGCTGGCTCTTTGACGCCGTCGGCGATGCGGTTCGTCGCAACACCGGGATTGTCGTGGTCGCGGGGAAGATCTTCGCCGTGGACGCGGCCGTGGGTTCCGGCGCGGTGCCTAACGCGAGTCGCGTCGTCGACCTCGACGACGACGCGTATGTCCTGCCCGGCCTCATCGACCTGCACGCGCACTACAACGTCAACCTGTTCGGGGGACGCCGGCGCGATGAGACGACCGTGCAACCCGTGGTCTTTCTCGCCAACGGCGTGACCACCACGTTCCCCGCCGGCGAATACGATCCGGACGACATGCAGGCGCTGCGGCTGCGCATCGAACGCGGTGAGACGCCGGGACCGCGGCTCATGAACTCGGGCGCGTACTTCGGCAGCACACGGGTCGGCTGGAACCCGGACATGACGGCCGCCGAAGTGTATGCGGATGTCGACAAGTGGGTCGCCCGTGGGGTGCGCGGCTTCAAGGCGAAGGGGATCGGCCCCGGTCCCCTCAAGGCGCTCATCGAACGCGCGCACTTCCACGGCGCCACCGTCACCGGCCACCTCGATTCCGGCTTTCGCGGGAGCGTGAACCCGCGCGACGCGATCCTCATGGGAATCGACCGCATCGAGCACTTCATGGGAGGCGACGCCATGCCGGCGACCCAGTCGGCGTATGCCTCGTACGTGAACCTCGACCTGTCGTCGAAGGCGGTGAAGGACGTCATGCAACTCTTCATCGACCGTCGCGTGAACTTCGACGCGACGATGACCGCCTTTGGTTACGCCTCGAATCGTGACGAGTTGTTCGAGAAGTGGACGGACGAACGCCGCTTCCTCACGCCGTACACCCGTGCGGAGTTCGACAAGAAGCCGCCGACCCGGATCAACGACCAGTTCGATCGCATCTATCGCATCAAGCCGCGCGAGATCAAGCAGTTCTACGACATGGGGGGCGGGCACCTGATCACGTCGGGGACCGACTACCCGAGCACCGGCGAGTTCCTGCCCGGCTTCTCCACCCATCGCGAGATCCACGCCTTCGCGCGCGCCGGGATTCCCAACGCCGCCGCCATCAAGATTGCCACGATCAACAATGCCCGCGCCTTCGGCCTGGGCGATCGGCTTGGGAGTGTCGAGCCGGGCAAGTGGGCGGACTTGGTGATTGTCCGGGGGAATCCGCTGGCTGAGATCCGCAACACCCGCAACGTGCGCTGGGTGATCAAGGGCGG
>JAEUJK010000095.1 GCA_016794735.1 Gemmatimonadota bacterium
GAGCCTGCGCCGTGTGTTGCGTGCCCTCGCCCTGGGGTGCGTGGTGTCCCTTGGCTTGCACGCGCAAGCGCCGGCAACCCGCCTTCAGGCCCGCGTCTGGGTCAACACCGGCTCCGGGGTCTATCACTGCCCCGATTCGCGCTACTACGGAAAGACGAAAGCAGGCGAGTACATGTCCGAGGCGCAGGCCCGCGGGAGCGGGTATCGCGCGAATGGCGGGAAGGCCTGCAGCGCCGACGCCCCCACGACCGCGGCCCCGATCCCACTCGCCACGACGGAAGCCACCGGGAAGGTCTGGGTGAACACCTCGTCCGGCGTCTATCACTGCCCCGGGTCCGAGTACTTCGGCAAGACCAAGCGCGGCGCCTACATGACGGAGGCGGCGGCCATCGACGCCGGCCACCGCGCCGCCGGTTCGCGTCGTTGCCAGCCCTGACCGGCTGGGCAGAGGCAGCAGGATCCGCATCCCGCGAGTTCACGCAATACCGTCCTGATAGGCGGCCGTAATTCGCGCACAGTTCCGTTGACTTATCCGCAATCCCGACCATCTTTGTCGCCATGTCTCACGACCTGGCGCCGGCGGGATTCAAGGGTACGCGCGGCGACATCCTGGTAGCACTCAAGCGGTCCCAACCTCTTACCGCAAAAGAACTTGCGGACAGGTTCGGGATGACCGCGAATGCATTCCGCCGCCACCTGAAGGACCTGGAGGCGGAAGGGCTCGTGGGCTACTCGCGTGAGGTTCGCGGGGTTGGCCAGCCGGTGTTTGCATACCGGCTGACCGAAGCCGGGGAACGGCTGTTCCCGTCGCAGTACGATGTCGTTCTCTCCCAAGCACTTGAGACGGTGCGGGAGAAGTTCGGATCGGAAGCGGTGGTGGACATCTTCCGGGCGCGATGGGCGGCGATCGCCAAGTCCGCCGGACCGGAGCTCGCCCTGCTTCCACTCCCCGAGCGGACCCAGCGGCTGGCCCAGCTTCTTTCTTCCATGGGATACATGGCGGAGGCGGAGCTGAATGGCCACAGCACCCTGCGCGAGCATCATTGCACGATCCGCTCGCTGGTCGAGCGGTTTCCCGAAGTCTGCGCGGCAGAAGAGCGGTTCATTCGCGAGGTGCTTGGCGCCGACGTCGTCAGGCAAGCCCATATCGCGAAGGGCGCCAACTGCTGCGAATACTGCATCACCGAGCGACGCGAGATGGTCTCGCTCGGCGTTTCACCTTCCGGCCTCGACCGGTCACCGAACCAACCATGAGTTCCGCCATCGACGCCCTGGTTGCCAGGGAATACCAGTACGGCTTCACGACCGACATCGAGTCCGACACGATCGCGCCGGGGCTCAACGAGGACGTCGTCCGTCTCATCTCGGCCCGCAAGAATGAGCCCGCCTTCCTGCTGGAGTGGCGGCTCAAGGCGTTCCGTCGCTGGCAGCAGATGACCGAGCCGCACTGGCCCAACGTCACCTACGCCCCGATCGACTACCAGGGGACGTCGTACTACTCGGCACCTAAAACCAAGAAGCCGCTGGGGTCGCTCGACGAACTCGACCCGAAGATCCGCGAGACCTACGAGAAGCTCGGGATCCCGCTGCACGAGCAGAAGCTCCTGGCCGGGGTCGCGGTCGACGCCGTCTTCGACTCCGTGTCGGTGGGCACCACCTACAAGGAAGAGCTCAAGAAGCACGGGGTCATCTTCTGCTCGTTTGGTGAGGCGGTGCGCGAGCATCCCGAGCTCGTGGAGAAGTACCTCGGCTCCGTGGTGCCCTACAGCGACAACTTCTTCGCCGCGCTCAACTCGGCGGTCTTCTCCGACGGCTCCTTCGTGTATATCCCCAAGGGGGTGCGCTGCCCGATGGAACTGTCGACGTACTTCCGCATCAACGCCGCCGACACCGGGCAGTTCGAGCGTACCCTGATCGTCGCCGATGAAGGGGCGTACGTGAGCTACCTGGAGGGCTGCACCGCGCCGAAGCGGTCCACCAACCAGCTGCATGCGGCGGTGGTGGAGATCGTGGCCCTCGACCGGGCGACGGTGAAGTACTCGACCGTCCAGAACTGGTACGCGGGCGACGAGGAAGGGCGCGGCGGCATCTACAACTTCGTCACCAAGCGCGGCAAGGCGATGACCAGCGCCAAGATCTCGTGGACGCAGGTCGAGACCGGCTCGGCGATCACGTGGAAGTACCCGAGCGTGATCCTGCAGGGCGACGACTCCACGGGCGAGTTCTACTCCGTGGCCGTGGTCAACAACCACCAGCAGGCCGATACCGGCACGAAGATGATCCACATCGGCCGCAACACGAAGTCGAACATCGTCTCCAAGGGGATCTCGGCCGGCAAGGGCCAGAACTCATACCGCGGCCAGGTGAAGGTGCTGCCGAGGGCCGAAGGGGCGCGCAACTACACGCAGTGCGACTCGATGCTGATCGGGAACGCCTGCGGCGCGCACACGTTCCCCTATATCGAGGCGCAGAACAACACGGCGATCATCGAACACGAGGCCAGCACCTCGAAGATCGGTGAGGACCAGATCTTCTACCTCAAGCAGCGCGGGCTGAGCGCCGAGCACGCGGTGTCGATGATCGTCAGCGGCTTCTGCCGCGAGGTCTTCAAGGAACTCCCGATGGAGTTCGCG
>JAEUJK010000100.1 GCA_016794735.1 Gemmatimonadota bacterium
GATGGCCTGGACGTGGTGCGAACCGTCGGCGCCGAGCAGATGCCATGGACGGTGTTCATCACCGCGCACGACGACTACGCCCTCGAGGCGTTCGAGGTCCACGCCATCGACTACGTCCTCAAGCCGGTGAATCGCGAACGATTCTATCGCGCGGTGGATCGCGTGGTGCGACTGCATGCCGAGCGCTCGACGCCCGAGGCGTCGCTGCGTGGGCTGCTGGGGGCCTTTGAGGAAGGGCGCGCGGCCGCGGGCCGGTTATCGGTGCGGGTCGGCGACCGCGTGATCTACCTGAAGGTGGCGGATGTCGACTGGGTGGAGGCCGCCGGCGACAACGTGCGCTTCCACGTGGGCCGACAGGTCTACGAGCAGCGGGCCACGATGTCCTCGGTGGAGCAGCGCTTGCCCGCGGGCAAGTTCGCTCGCATCCACCGGTCCGTGATCGTGAACCTCGATCGCGTGGTCGAGTTCCAGCCCTGGTTCCAAGGGGACTGGATTGTCGTGCTCGCCGATGGGACACGCCTGCAGTCCGGCAAGAGTTACCGCGCCAAGCTCCGCGCATTGATCGGCGAGTAACCGGGGCGACGGTCGTCGCTCCCCGACCGCCCTTCGTCGCAAGCTGAACGCCCTTGGTCGTGCATCGATGGCTGGTGCCCGGGCAGCGGTCCATGTTCGCGTACGAATCGCTGCCCATCTGGCCGCGATCGTTCGTCCCTTGGCCCTCGCCCGAATCCCATGCGTTTGATCCGCTCGTTGCGCATGCTGGCTGTCGTCCCATTCCTCGCCAGTTGTGGCGGTGGTGGGGATAACGGAGGCACGAATCCACCACCGCCCGCGGTGACCCTGGGTTCCATCACTCCGTCGACGACGACCCTCAGCCTTGGCGCCGGTCAGTCGCAAACGCTGACGGTGACGGCTCGGGACGCGAATAACAACACGATTACGGCAACGGGCTACTCGTTCTCGTCGTCGGCCGCGGCCGTTGCGGTGGTCTCGACGGGCGGGCGCGTCACCGGCCTCACCGCTGGCACGGCGACGATCACGGTCTCGCTCACGCTGAACGGGGTGACGAAGACCGCAACGGTGGCCGTCACCGTCGCGGGCACGCTCCCGACGAGTGCCACCGTGGCGGCTGGGTCCAACACCAACGACTTCACCCCTGACCTGGTGGCCATCGCCCGCGGTGGCACGGTCACGTGGACCTTCGGTGCGACCGCACACAACGTGGAGTTTGGCTCCACGCCTGGGGCGCCGCAGGGGGTCGGGAACTCACAGAACACACAGGCCACGCGCACGTTCGCGAACGCGGGGTCGTTTGCCTACACCTGCACGCTGCACAGCGGGCAGAACGGGGCCGTCCTGGTTCCGTAGCGTTAGGCGCGCACGGCGGCCAGGTATGCCGCACGGTTGCGCGCACAGGTTCACGGGGCGCCGTCGTCGATCGTGGGGGTGGAGCAGGCAATTGGTCGGCGGCGGCGTTCCCACTGTTTTCAGCATTTCATCGAGGCATGACGTCGCGCGTTCTCACGGTTGAGCCGAACGCCCTCCACGTACAGTTCGCCGTGCGCTGGTTCGGGGTGGTGACCGTTCGTGGCACCATCGCCGGGGGCGAAGGCACGGTGTCCCTCTGTGGTGATGACTTGTCGCGCGCGGAGGTCTCGGTCGCGGTGGCCGCCGGCAGCGTGAGCACCGGACTTGCCCTGCGTGACCATCACCTGCGTGCCGAGCGGTTCCTGCACGCGGACCTGTACCCGTGGGTACGCTTTACCTCGTCGGCGTTCGGCCTCGAGGGCGGGCAGTTGGTCGTGCAGGGGATGTTGACGCTCCGCGGCGTCACGACCCCCGTTCGCGCGTCGTGCCCTCTCGACGAACTCCAGCGCGATGGCGAGCAGGTCAAGCTGTGCGCGCGCTTCGTGGTGTCGCGCTCACGTCATGGGGTGGGTGTGCCGCCGGGTATCTGGCGCTACAACCCCCTGTTCCTCGCCATCGCGGACGACGTGCACGTCCACGTGAGCCTGCGGATCCCCGTGGCCGACGCCGAGCGCGTGGGGCTGCTCGTTCAGGGCGCGCGGCCGCGCGCGGCCACCGGCCACAACGACTCGACCTGATCGCCGCGCACGCCATGGATGGTGTCGTTGAGGTGCACGACGACGCACACATGGTTGGGCACGATACGCACCTGGTCGCCCACGCGCGGCCGCCAGTCGGTCGCGGACAGGTCGAGGATGCCGTGTTCCTCGCTCATGCGGGACACCACGACCTCCGGACGGTCCAGCAGGGCGCCGAATCCCTCGCCCGGGGTGCCGCGCATCGGCTCGCGCCCTAACGCCTTGCTGCCGCAATCCACGACGGCCTGGCCCGGGACTGCGGTGGAGACCACCGTCCCCAGCACCGTGAACGCGCAGTCGTCCCACCCGCACGCGCCGATGGCCGCCGTCGTGCGGTCGTTGTAGACATAGGTCCCCGGCCGGACCTCGGTCACTCCCTTCACCTCGTGCATGCGCCACGCCGCGGGGGTGGAGCCCCCGCTGACGATCGTCGGGGGGAGGCCGGCGTCACCAAGGAGGGTGATCAGGTGGCCGAGGTCGTCCCGCAGGCGATCGAGCGCGCCATGTTGCTCGTCCACGTGCTCGCGGATGTGGCCCGGGTAGAACATGATCCCGCCGAACGACAAGGGCGCACTCGCGCGCACGAGCATGGCGAGTGCGAGCGCCTCCTCGGCGGACTGCACCCCGACGCGGTGCATCCCCATGTCGACCTCGATGAGGACGCGCACGTCGCGATCGGCGGCGCGGGCGGCGGTGGCGAGCGCATCCACCGCAATCATCGAGTCCAACCCGACGGTGAGGCGCACCTCGCGCGGCAATTGCATCACGCGGGCGAGCTTGGCGGCGCCGAGGAGCGGGTACGCCAGCAACAGGTCGTTGGACACCTCGGCCATCACCTCGAGCTCGCGCGGCGTGGCGCAGGTGAGCCCGACCGCGCCCCGCTGCACCTGCTCGGCCGCGATGCGCGGCGACTTGTGCGTCTTGACGTGCGGGCGCAGCGCGAGGCCGTGCAGGATCGTGTACGACGCCATGGCGTCGAGGTTGGTGCTCAGCCGGTCGAGGTCCACGAGCGCACACGGCGTCTCGAGGTCCTGCAGCTGGCGCGAACGATCAGTCAGGTCGGGGCGAAAGGCACGCATGGGAACCGGTGAGAAGGCAGGGGGCGGGCGAACCGGCGAGGCTGGGGGCGCGGCGGGATCGGTGATCCGTGGCGGCTACCACCAGCCCAGCACCTTCCACCAGGCGACGCCCACCGTGGCCCACGTGCCTAACGTCACCAGCGACACGAGGAATCCCAGGCGCCACCACTCCTTCTGGGTCACGTAGTTGGCCCCGAAGTAGATCGGGGAGTGCGTGGTGCCGTAGTGCGTCAGCGAGGCATCCAGGTTGGACGCGGCCGCGAGCGAGAGCACCGCAAGCTGCGGGGGGGCTCCGGCGCCCATCGCCACCACGAGGAACGGGGTGAACATCGCCGTCGCGTGTGCGGTGATGCTGGCGAAGGCGTAGTGGGCGTAGAAGTAGATGAGCACCAGGATCGCCAGGGCCGGCGCCCAGTCCCACCCGGAGGTCCACGCGCCGGTCACCTCGGCGAAACGCTTGGTCACCCCGGTTTCGCCGAGGGCCTCGGCCATGCGCACCAGCCCACCGTACCAGATGAATGTGTCCCACGCCTGTCGCTCGGCGAGCAGGTCGGCCCACTCGACCACCCCGAGGAGCAGCAGGGTGCACACGCCGAGCAGGGCGACCACGGCGTAGTGGATCCCGTGCACCGACGGGGTCATCCAGAGGATGGCCACGAGACAAAACACCGCCAGCATCAGCTTTTCCCCGCGCACCATCGGGCCGATCTTGTCCAGCTCGGCCTGCGCGAACTCCGTTGCGTGCGGCGTCTCGCGGACTTCCGGCGGGTAGACGCGGAAGAGCACGTACGGCACCAGGAGCAGGGCGACCAGCCCGGGGACGATCCCGCCGAGCATCCACTTGGCGTACGTCAACTCGACCTGCGCGGCATCCATCGCGAACTTGGCGATGATGACGTTGGAGGCCTGCCCGGTGAGGAACATCGCGCAGGCGATGACGTCGCACTGGTAGACCGTCTTCATCAGGTACGCGCCGAGTCGCCGGCGTGTGGCACCCGGGGTAGAGTCGTACGCTTCCGAGAGGCTGCGCACGATCGGGAAGACGATTCCACCCGCGCGCGCCGAATTGCTGGGGACGACGGTCGCGAGCACGGCGTCGGTCCCGACGAGGGCGTAGCCAAGGCCGAGGGATTTCTTGCCGAGGGCGCGGATGAAGAGGAAGGCGATGCGCCGTCCCAGCCCTGTCTTCATGACCCCCTTGGAGATGAAGAAGGCGCAGAGGACGAGCCAGACAACGGGATCGGAGTAGCCCTTGAGGGCCAGCGCCGGCGTCATCGTCTTGGTGGCCGCCATGGCGCAGACGCCGAACAACACCACCGCGCTCGGCGGGGCCGGCCGGAGGATGCTCCCGACGATGGTGGCCAGGAAGATCGCGAAGAGCCGCCACCCTTCGGGGGCGATCCCCTCGGGGGCCCCGAAGGCGAGCACGATCCCCGCGACCGCCAGGGTCGCCAGCCACCGCCACCAGGTTTGGTCGGCGAAGGCCGGGGAGGGCGGTTGGTGGGCGGTCATGGGGGCGGCAATATGCGCCCCGGGCCCATGGTGCGTAACCGGGTGCCATCGCGAGAGTTGGGAAGTCGCGCAACCATTACGGGAGGCGCTGTGTCCCAAGGCTGACCCGTCGGCAGGGGCCGGCGGGGGCACCATGAACCCGAGAGCACGGCATTGGACGAACGCGCACTGGTCGCACGAGCCGCCG
>JAEUJK010000107.1 GCA_016794735.1 Gemmatimonadota bacterium
CCTTCCGTCGGTGGAGCAGCCGGCGGCGCTGTATCGCAACCGCGGTGGCCTGCGCTTCGAGGACGTGACGACCGCCAGCGGGATCACGCTCGCCGGCCCGACGATGGGGGCGACCTTCGCCGATGTCGATGGCGACGGGGACCCGGACCTCCTCGTGGGTTCGTTAGGCGGCCTGTTGTCGCTGTATCGCAATGAAGGCGGTGCGCGGTTTGTCGACGCGACCGCCGCGAGTGGGCTGGACAGCGGGTATGCCGCGACGACGCTTACGCTCGCCGATGTCGATGGCGACGCGGACCTCGATCTCTACGTCGCGACCTACAAGGGACGCAATGCGCTCGACGCCTTCCCGCCGCAGGCGCGGTCCTTCGACCAGGTCGTGAAGAAGGTCGGCGACCGCTACGAAGTCGTTCCCGAATGGCAGCGCGAGTATCGCATCGAGGACCGGCCCGACCTCGGCGGGATCGTGCGGTCGCAGCGCGCCGAGGAGGACCTGTTCTATTTGAATGACGGGTCGGGGCACTTCACGAGGCAGGCGCTCACCGGGGAGCGCTGGCGCGACGAGGACGGACGGCCACTGGCGCAAGCGCCCGACTACTTCTCGCTGGCCGCGCGTTTCTACGACGTGACCGGTGATGGGGCGCCGGACCTCTATGTGTGCAACGACTTCGAGGACCCCGACCAGTTCTGGTTGAACGATGGTCGCGGGAACTTCCGGCTCGTCCCGCGACTCGCGGTGCGCGCCACGAGCAACACCTGCATGTCCGTCGAGTTCGCGGACATCAATCGCGACGGTCACGTCGACATCTTCACCGCCGACATGCAGAGCCCGACGCTCGCCGCACGTCAGCGGCAGGTGCCAACCCACACGCCGCTGCCCAAGGTGATCGGGGAGTCACCGGATCGCGCGCAATGGATGCGCAACGCGCTGCAAGTCGCCCGCGGTGATGGCACCTGGGCCCAGCTCGCCGACTTTGCCGGCGTGGAAGCCTCCGACTGGACGTGGGGGTCGGCCTTCCTCGACGTCGACCTGGACGGGTACGAGGACCTGCTGCTCGCGGCCGGGCATCGCTGGGACATTCGCGACGCCGACACCTTCGACCGGATCCGCAACGCGTTCCCGCGCGTGCCGTGGAATCGCGAGCAGGGCGAGTTCCCGCGGCTCGCCGTGCCTAACGTGGCGTTCCGCAATGTCGGGGATGGCACCTTCGCCGACCTGAGCGAGCCGTGGGGCTTCGCGGGCGACTCCGCGATCTCGCAGGGCATTGCCCTCGCCGACTTCGATGGCGACGGCGACCTGGATCCGCTCGTCACGCGGCTCAACGACGCCCCGCGGCTCTATCGCAACGAAGGGGCAGAACCGCGTGTGGCAGTCCATCTCAAGGGCCGGGCCCCCAACCACGACGGGATTGGCGCTCGGGTCGAAGTGCAGTTCGCCGGATTGCCGCTGCAGTCGCGGGAGATGACCCAGGGTGGGTATTACCTCTCCGGGAGCGAGGCGCAACTCGTCTTTGCCGCCACCGCGGACTCCACCGGGCGCCTGGTCGTGCGGTGGCGAAGCGGGCGCGTGAGCGACGTGGCGGTGCGCGCCAACACCCTCGTGGAAGTCGAGGAGCCGGCGGGTGAGGCCGTGGCCGCGACGCCGGCGGCCAGCACGTCGAATGCGCTGTTCGCCGACGCGACCGCATTACTCGGAGGTCACCGCCACGTGGAGTCCACGTTCGATGACTTCGCGCGTCAGCCCCTGCTGCCGAATCGCTTTGCCCAGTTTGGCCCTGCCATCGCGTGGGGTGACCTCGACGGCGACGGTCGTGATGATCTGGTGGTGGGTGCCGGTCGCGGGCAGCCGATGGCCGCCTTCCGCAACCTCGGCTCGTCGTTCTCGCAGCTGCCGGCGGGGCAACCACTCGCGGGTGATGCGGGAGGCCTCGCCGTGGTTGGCGCCGCGAATGGTGCCCGGGTGCTGGCCGCCGTCTCGGGCTACGAGGCGCAGGCCGTCACCGAGCGCCCGGCATCGGCGATGTGGATGAACTTCACGGGCCGTGCCGCGCCGTGGCAGGGGATCGGGACGCCGGATTCCGCCGCGTCAGGACCGATCGCCGTGGGCGACGTGAACGGGGATGGCCAGCTGGATCTCTTCGTTGGCGTGCGGGTCGTCCCGGGACGGTGGCCGCTGCCCGCGGCGTCTCACCTCTGGCTCGGGCAGCCGGATGGCACGTTTGCCGAGGACCGGACGAGTGCCGCGGCCCTGGGCTCGTTAGGCCTCGTGACCGGCGCCACGTTCGCGGACCTCGACGGCAACGGCACCCCGGACCTGGTGGTGGCGAGCGAGTGGGGCCCCGTGCGCGTGCTCCTCAATGAAGGGGGCCGGCTCACGGATGCCACCAGTCGCTTCGGGATGTCCGGCGTCACCTCGCGCTGGATGGGGGTGACGGCCGGGGACTTCGACGGCGACGGACGGCTCGACCTCGTGGCCACGAGCTGGGGGCGGAACCTGGGCTGGCGGGCATCGGCCGACCGGCCGGTCGAGCTGCATGTCGCGCGCATCGACAGCACCATTGGCCTGGTGTTCGCGCAACGCGAGGCCACGGGAGACCGAGTGGTGCCCCTCGAGTCCCGCGCGCGGCTCGGGGTGGCCCTGCCTAACGTGCGTGAGGGATTCGGGAGCTACGCAGCGTACGCGGCGGCCACGGTGGCCGACGTGCTGGGGCCTAACGCGAGCCGCGCCGTCCGTGTGGGCGCGACGACCTTTGAACACACCCTGTTCCTCAATCGTGGCGGGCGGTTCGAGGCGAAGGCGCTGCCGCTGGCCGCACAGGTCGCACCGTCGTTCGGGGCCGTCGCTGCCGATTACGATGGCGACGGCCGCGAGGACCTCTTCCTCGCCCAGAATTTCTATCCCACCGAGGTGGATGCCCCGCGCCAGGATGCCGGCGCCGGCCTCATCCTCCTGGGCGATGGAACTGGCGGCTTCCGCGCCCTGCCGGTGGGTGAGGCGGGGATCTCCGCGCTCGGCGACCAGCGCGGGGCGGCCACCGCGGACTTTGACGGGGATGGCCGCAGCGACCTCGCGCTCGGCCAGAACGGCTGGCAGACGCGCCTGTTCCGGAACGTTGGTGGCAAGGTCGGCGTGCGCGTGATCCTGGAGGGACCGGCCGGCAACCGGACGGGGATCGGGGCTCAGCTCCGGGTGGGGCGGGGGACGGCGCGCGGTCCGGTCCGTGAGGTTCGGGCGGGAACTGGCCCGTGGTCCAGCGACAGCCCGGTCACGGTGATGGCTCGTCCTGATGGCGCCGATTCGCTCTTCGTGCGCTGGCCCGGCGGGCGCGAGCAGGCGGTCCCGTTAGGCTCGGCCGGTACACTCCGGATCAGGATCACGCCCTAGGGCAGTGGTGCGGGGCTACGGCTGGCGGTGAGCATCCCGCGCGTCTGCCGTCTGCCGTCTCCCGCCTTCAGCCCTTCCGCCTCGGCGGTCCCGACTTCGTCCAGATCACCACGACGCCGCAGCCGGAGTTGCGGCCGGCGAACTCGCCGGGGACGTCGGACGGACCTGTGTAGACCTCGAGGGCCTCGATGTCGCGGACCGCGACGTAGGGGCCGAATTCGTTGTCCACGCGTTCGTCGACGATGTATTCGGGGAGGCAGCGCATGGGTGCCCGTACCATACGGACGTAGCAGCCGGACCCGCCGGAGCACTCGACCGCCACCCCCCGAAGTCCCCGGAGGGCGTCCTGGAGGTTGTTGGCGCCGAGGGTCTCGATCTGGGTCCGGGTGAGGTAGTGGCCCCGGCCCTGGGCCTTTCGCCGCTCGAAGTCGGCGAAGCGGCGGCCGAGGGGGGCGGCGGCTTCCACTTCGACCCCGGCGAGGGTCTGGGCGACCTGGGCGGAGTCACCGGCCTTGGGCGCGTCCAGCTCGATGTCGCGCTCCATCCGCTCGCCGTTCGTCAGGGCGACCGTGAAGGTGACGGTGGGATAACCGACCGCCCGGACGTTGAAGCGAACGATTCCGGCCTTGAGCTCGGGGAACTGGTAGAAGCCGAGGGAGTCGGCGATGACGACGCGTCCGTCGCCGGCGTGGACGATGCGGGCGTTTGGAATCGGGCCCTGTGTCATCCGATCCACCACAGAACCGAACATGTGGGCGGATCCCTTCTGGCTGGCGGCCTCGACCGGGGCGAGCAGACAGGCGGCAGCGGAGAGGGCCGCGGGGAGGGTCAACGCTGCACGCATAAAGATGCCTCGCGGTACGGATAAAGGGCCTGCGGGCGCGACTACCTATATACCCGGTGATCTCAAGTCGGAACAGCGGAGTGGGACGAGCCGTTCGCGGGCCGTCCCCCAGCATTGCGCGTTACGCCCGTCGGGCGCATTTTGCCCGGGCCCCTGACCGTCCCAGAACAGAAGCGTATCGATTTCGGCAAGGAAAGCGATGCGTGGTCTGTGCTGTTTCAGGGACGGCATGGTCCACCCCCACACACCCCAACGTGGAGAGGCTGTATGAAGCGTAGTTTGGTCCGGCGTGGCCTGGCGGCGCTCGGAACCGTGGCAGCGATGCTGCTGGTTACCGGTGCGGCAGAGGCCCAGAACGCCGTGTTCACGGGACGCGTGACGTCGTCCGCCGGCGGTGGTCCGCTCGGCGGCGCGAGCGTCGGCATTCCTGAACTAGGCGTAGGTTCGATCACCTCCGTGGATGGTCGATACACGTTCACGGTAGATGTCGCCCGGGCGTCCGGTCGGCAGGTGAACCTGGTCGTGCGTTACATCGGCTACAAGCCGAAGCGCATGCCGATCACCTTGACGGCGGGACGCGTGGAGAAGGACTACGAACTGGAGCGCGACGTGCTCTCGCTGGAGCAGGTCGTCGTGACGGGCGTGTCCGACGCGACGTCGCAGACCAAGACCGCCTTCTCGGTGGCCGTGGTGGACAACAGCGCGATCAAGGATACGCCGCAGACGTCACCGGTCGCGTCGCTCAGCGGCAAGATCGCTGGCGCGAGCGTGCAGACGACGAGCGCGCAGCCTGGTGAGGAGCCGGCGATCCGGCTGCGCTCTGCGACGAGCCTCACGGGCCGCCAGGATCCGCTGATCATCGTGGACGGCACGATCACCCGCCTCGGGTTGGCCGACATCAACTCGGAAGACATCGAGCGTGTCGAGGTCATCAAGGGTGCGGCGGCGTCGTCGCTCTACGGGTCCGATGCCGCCAACGGCGTCGTGCAGATCTTCACGAAGCGTGGCGGCAACCTCGCGGAAGGCCAGACGAACGTCATCTTCCGTAACGAGTACGGGCGCAGCGACCTCCGTCGCACGATCCCGAACAACATGTCGCACAACTACCGGTTGAATGCCGACGGGTCGTTCTTCAAGGACGCGAACGGCAACCGGGTGCCCGAGGCGGATCGTATCTCGGACAACAACTATCCGGTCACGTACGACCAGCTGGCGCAGGTCTTCAAGCCCGGCACGTTCATGACGAACTACGGGTCGATCGGCCAGCGTCGCGGCAACCTGAACTACAACGTCTCGTTCCAGAACCAGAAGGAAACGGGCGTGCTCGAGCTGCTCAACGGCTTCAGCCGCCAGAACTTCCGCATGAACCTGGACCAGGCGCTGAGCGACAAGCTCGACTACCAGGTGGGTGCGTTCTACGGGCGCTCGAACGCCGACCAGGCCGAGGGCTCCGCGGACATCTTCTTCGGCCTCCGCTTCCTCGAGCCGAACATCGACCTGACCGCGAAGAACAAGGACGGCTCGCCGTACAACGCGAACATCCGGCAGCCACCCGCTTCCGGTAACTTGTCCAACCCGCTGTACCGGCTGTACAACGCCGACACCAAGCAGGCGCGCGACCGCTTCACCGGCACGTTCAAGGCGCGCTATCGCCCGGCGATCTGGCTGACGGCGGAAGGCAACGTGAACTACGACCAGTCCGGCGAGAACTACAAGGCGTTCCGGCCGACGGGCTTCCTGAACTCGGGCGGCACGGCGGACAAGGGCTCGCTGTTCTCGCAGGTCACGAACCTGCGCTCGATGAACATCGGCGCCACGGTCACGGCCCAGAAGCAGCTGTTCAGCTGGCTGGCCAACACCACCAAGCTGGCGTGGGTGCAGGAAGACCAGACGAACGCCAACATCTCGGTGAACGCCTCGGCCCTCACGGTCCCGCGCGTCACGGAGTTCACGGCGGCGTCGCGTGACCCGAGCTTCCCGATCACCCCGGGTTCGGGCACCGAGATCATCCGCAACCAGAACTACTTCGCGGTCACCACGCTCGACATCAAGGATCGCTACATCGTCGACGGGCTGGTCCGCCGCGACGAGTCGTCGCTCTTCGGCCCTGACCAGCGGGAGCAGAACTACTTCCGCGTGTCCGGTGTCTGGCGCGTGACGGAAGACTTCAAGATCCCGGGCGTCGACGAGTTCAAGCTGCGTGCGTCGTACGGGACGGCGGGCCTGCGCCCCGTGTTCAACGCGCAGTACGAAGTCTTCTCGGTCGCCGGTGGTACGCCCTCCAAGGTCACCCTCGGCAACCGCGACCTGCGCCCGGCGCTCTCCAAGGAGACCGAGTACGGGTTCAACATGAACTTCCTCAAGAACTACACCCTCGAGTACTCGTACTCGGACAAGGTCACCAGCGACCAGATCCTCAACGTGCCGGTGTCGGCCGCGACGGGATACCGGAACCAGTGGCTGAACGCGGGTGAGCTCTCTGGGACCACGCACGAAATCGCCCTCAACGCGATCATCGCGTCGAGCCGCGACTTCTTCTGGCGCCTCAACGTCGTGGGTGACCGCACCCGCCAGACCATCACCGACCTCAAGGTTGGTGCGTTCCTGGCCGGTCCGGACGCCAACGACGGCAACACCCGCATCTTCCGTATCGCCAAGGGCCAGAAGTTCGGCGTCATCTATGGCTCGAAGTGGATCAAGACGGCGGACCAGCTGGCCACCACGATCAAGTCGGGTCGCCTCACCGGGTCGGCCTCTGACTACCAGGTCAACGAGGAAGGGTACTACGTCCGCAAGTCGCAGTACCGGACGGTCAATGAAGTCCCGCTCAAGTACTACGCGGAGAACGGCGAGGCGCTCACCGAGATCGGCGACGTCAACCCGGACTTCAACCTCGGCTTCGGCTCGAACCTGCAGTGGAAGAACCTGAACCTCTCGGCGCAGTTCAACTGGGTCCAGGGTGGCAACATCTACAACTACACCCGCCAGTGGCCGTTCAACGAGTTCCGCGACGTCGCCATCGACCAGCGTGGCAAGCCGGACGCTGAGAAGAAGCCGACGACGTACTACTCGACGTTCTACAACAACTTCGACGCGAACGAGTACTTCGTCGAAGACGGCTCGTACCTCCGCCTGCGCGAGCTCGCGGTCAACTACGCCGTGCCGAAGTCGTTCATGAGCAAGCTCGGTCTCGGCCAGCTCAGCAACACGCGTATCGGCGTCGTCGGCCGGAACCTGTGGACCAAGACGGACTACACGGGCTACGATCCGGACGTCTCCGGCCCGGGCGGCGGCAATCCGTTCGGCTACCGCGTGGACTACTTCACGTATCCGCCTTTCCGCACGTTCACCTTCATGCTCGAACTCGGCTACTAAGGCCGCTTCCCCAGACTCAGGAGATCGCAGTCAATGATGCATGCGAAACTGATGCGGGCCACGGCCGTCCTGGCGCTTTTCGCGCTCGGAGCGTGCAAGTCGCTCGACATCGAGAACCCCAACGAACCGGACGCGACGCGCGCCCTCAGTGACCCGGCCGCACTCGAGGCCCTCACGGGTGGCACGCTGCGCACCTGGTTCAACCGCTTCACGGGAATGGAGGCCGCCGGCGTGTTGACCACGCAGGCCCAGTCCTTCTCGTCGTCGTGGAACAACTTCAACATGAACTTCTACTCCGGCGTCGATAATCCCGATGCCGGACCGGCCGCCTGGAACCGGAATTCGCGTTCCTGGCAGAACGATCCGGCAGCCGCCGGTCGTACGTCGGTGGAATGGCTCTGGACGGGCATGTACTCCGCCCTCTCCTCGGCCAACGACGTGATCAAGGCGATCAAGGCCGGACGCGTCATCAACAACGCGGCCGACACCAAGCGCGCCGAGACCATTGCGACGCTGGTGCAGGGCCTCGCCCTCTCGTCCATCGCGCTCAACTACGACAAGGGATACGTCGTCGACGAAGCGACTGACCTGGCGAACCTGCAGTACTCGAACCGCAAGCAGCTGCGGGACGCGGCGGTGACCAAGCTCCAGGCGGCGGCAACGCTGGCTGGTGCCAACACCTTCACGACCCCGGCTGGTTGGACGAACGGCCGCACGTATACCAACCTCCAGATCCAGCGCATCGCCAACACGGCGGCTGCGATGACCCTGGCGTACTATCCGCGCAACGCGACGGAGAATGCGGCAGTGAACTGGGGGCAGGTCGCCACGCTGGCGTCGAGCGGGATGTCCTCGCTCACCAACGCTGGCTCCGGGTTCGACTTCGTGTTCACCGGCGACGGCTGCTCGGCCTGGTGCAACGAACTGCTCCTGTGGTTCGACGGCATCGACGGTGGCCGCGTGCACACGCGCGTCGCGAACATGTTGGATCCGGTCACGCAGCGTCACCCGTGGCCGCTCACCGGCAACCCGCCGCCCAACTCGGCCGACAAGCGCCTGGGTGACGGTTCGTTCGGTGACGAGACCCTCGTCGACGGCGGCTTCGGCACCATCCCGGTGACGGCCAATGGCGGCACCGACTTCGCGTGGTCCGGCATCGCGCCGTTCCGCCCGGATCGTGGCTCGTACCATCAGTCGAACATCGGTCACATGCGCTACGACCTGTCCGGCAACCAGGACCCGACCGGCATCTACGGCGGGTTTGGTCCGGCGCCGGTGCTCACCGCGACCCTCAACGACCTGTTGTGGGCCGAAGCGCTGCTCCGCACCTCCGGCAGCGCAGCAAACGCGGTGACGCTGATCAACCGCACGCGCGTCGGCCGTGGCGGCCTCCCGGCTGCCCTCGCGTCCGAATCGCAGGCCCAGCTGATCACGAAGCTGCAGTACGAGCAGGAAGTCGAGTTGATGGGCATCGGCGCGCTGCCGTTCTACAATCGGCGCCGCATCGATGGTCTCTTGCCCGGCACGCCGCGCGAAATGCCGGTTCCGGCCCGCGAACTCGGTGTGCTCGGTCAGGCCCTGTACACCTGGGGTGGTTCCAACCCGGCGGCGTCCCCGACGCCTCCCTGATCCCCGGGACGTAGCATGATGTGCGAGGGCGTCGGCTCAACAGCCGGCGCCCTTCGCGTTTCCGGGCACCCGTCGGGCGCCCTTGAGAAGGAGGAGCTAGGGCGCCGTTGGGCGCGGCCTGGATCGACGTGCCGTGCTGTCCAGCGAGCGCAGCCGCTGGTTCACCAGGCGCGCACGATCGATCAGGCTGTCCGTCGATGCGGTCGCTCGCGTGAGCGAGTCGTCGAGCGCGCTGATGGAGTCCACCACGGCGCGCAGCGTGTCCACACGGCCCTCCAGCTGGGCCACGGCGGGGTGCGGCGGCTGGGGCAGGGCCGCTGCCGTGGCGGGGGCCGGCGATCCTCCAAGGCGGCCTAGGCGCGCGATGATGGTGCCGACCCCAACCATGGCAACGGCGAGAACCAGGACCACGCCGACCCCGGCGGCGCGCAGTCCGCGCTCCGTCACGGGGAAGCTCTGCGGAGCTTCACTGTCGTGCGAGACTACGAGAAGGGTCCAGCGCCGCACGGTCCGGGGGCTCTCCCGGCGCGGACCATCCGGCCGGGTAGGTAAGAGGGCTTTCGGCGGGTACTGGCGCAAGGACTTGCATCACGTCGGGAGCCCCCGGTCCCGATGGCGCCCCGTCCACCTCGCGTCTATTGTGCGCCACCCCGGCCCGACGTGCACATGGCGAAACAGACCGACCTCACCCTGTCCGACGACGAACGCAAGCTGGCGCTGCATTCCCTTCGCGAGTTCGCGTCCCAAC
Organism: Gemmatimonadota bacterium; assembly: GCA_016794735.1. GTDB lineage: Bacteria > Gemmatimonadota > Gemmatimonadetes > Gemmatimonadales > Gemmatimonadaceae > RBC101. The sequence continues at coordinate 9,979 of JAEUJK010000107.1, forward strand.
ACCTGGACGAGGAACTCACCGAGTTGCAGGCCATGTTGCTGCTGGACCACGTGCTCTCGGACCTGGGCCCGGTGATCTACAACCAGGCGCTGCAGCATGCGCGTGGATTCATCGAGGAGCGGGCGGCCGACCTCGACGCGGCGCTGCATCGCGCGGAGTTCCCCCTCACGTCCAAACGGCGGCGGTAGCCCAACGCCCGGGGCGACGAGGTCGTTGCCCCGCCGCCTAACGACGCATCGTCCCCATCTCGTCGTTCCGGTACGCGGTCGCGACGCGTTCGGCGAGCAACTGCTGCGCGCCGAGGACGTCGTCCGAGGCGACATCCTCCACCACGGACCAGACCGTGAGGTCGTCGGCGGTGCTCACGAGTCGCACCGAGACCTGGAGGCGATCCCCCAGCCGCTGTACGACCCCCTCGACATAGTGGGCGGCGCGCACCGTGCGGGCGGCGTGGGCAAAGCCGAGCGAGTCGTTGAGCGCCCGACCGAGGGCGCTGGCCGAGACGACCCGCAGTCCCGGGAGGCCGGCAAAGGCGTTGGTCAGCGCGGCCGTCATTCCCTGTGACAGGACAGAAGCCTCTACGGAGTCGCCGGTGATCCCGGCCAACGGGAAGATCGCCAGCGTGCCGTCGACGAGGGTGACGGCTGCCGCCGGGGCCGGGGTGGCCGCGGGTGGCGTGCGGTCACGCTGGATGAACCAGGTCGCGGCGAGCGCGAGGGCCATGGTCGCACCACCGATCAGGAGCCGCCGGCGCCGCCGGGACAGGGCAAAGGCCTCCACGCGTGCGGAACGCACCTCGCCACTGATGACGGCGGGATCCGCGAGCGCCTCGATGATCTCGTCGGCGTCCGCGGGGCGCTGCCGTGCATCCTTGGCCAGGCACCGGGCCACCAGCTGTTCGAAGGCGAGCGGCACACCGGGGCGCACGTCGCTCATCGTGGGTGGCGGCGCGACCAGGTGGGCCTGCAGGGTCTCCGTGACACTCGGTCGCACAAACGGTGGCTGGCCGGTGACCATCTCGTAGGCCATGGCCCCGAACGCGTACAGGTCCGCGCGATGGTCGGTGGC
>JAEUJK010000112.1 GCA_016794735.1 Gemmatimonadota bacterium
CATCGCCGGCAGCACGAACATCGCCGCGATCGTCCCGGCGACCGTCCCTCCCGCGGTCGCGAGGGCAATCGCACCGAACAGCGACGTCGTCTTCACGCCGATCGCGAGGGGCAGGAGTGAGGCGAGCGAGGTGAGGGTGACGAGGATGATCATCCCCGATCGATCGAGGGCGGCACGCACCACGGCGCCGCGATCCAGCGGGGAGAGGCCCGCGGCGATCCGTCGGCGACGCCGCTCGAGTGCGGCATCCACGAGGAGGATCGCCTGGTTCACGGCCAGGCCGATGACGAGGATCACGCCCACCGCGGCCTCGCGCGTGAACGCCGCGTCGAAGATCCAGAACGCCGCCATCACGCCGCCCAGGGAGATGGGCAGCGAGAGGAAAACCATCGCCGCGCCCCACACGGAGTCGAAGACCACGGCCACGGTCAGGAGCACGAGCAGGATCCCGATCGCGAAAACGAGCCACAGTCCCTGCTCACTCTTGTCGAGCTCGAAGGATCCGAATCCCGCGTCCGCGACGGAATAGCCGGGGGGCACGGCGATCGACTTCATGAAGGCATCGTGCGTGCGTTGCGCGAGCCGGTTGGGACCGCGGAACTCGTAGGCGACGAACCGCACGTATTGCTGGTCCTCGCGACTGATCGCCGCGAGCCCCTCCTGTTCCCCAACGGTCGACAGCGAACTGAGGCGCACCGGCGTGCCTGACGGGGTGGGAACCAGGGCCTCACGCAGGTCGTCCAGCGCGCGTTCGTTCGCACCTTCCACCTGCACGACCACCGGATACTCCTCGTCGCCGATCTCCAGCCGGATGGCCCCGGACTGCGAGCGCATCTCGCGCGCGGCCGCGATCCCGAACGACTGTGCCGTGATCCCGAACCGTGCGAGCGCATCGCGGTCGGGGGTGATCGTCACGCTGTTGGACTTCTCGCGCGAGAAGAACGACGACGAGTTGATGTCCACGTCGCGAACGCGTGGGATCCCTTCGAGGCGCTCCTTGAGGTCAAGTGCCAGCCGTTCCACGCCAGCGAACGAATAGCCGAGGATGCGGATGCGGAACGAGGCGATGGCGCCGCCGCCCATTCCCGAGGAGAAGCCGGGCCCCTGCCCACGCACCGACACCGACGCCCCGCCGATGAAGACCGCGCGCTGCGTCATTGCCTCCTCGAGCTGGAGGGGCAACGCCGTGAGTTCTTCCTCGCGCCGGAACAACACGCGCACGCCGGCCCCGAAGGCGCCGTACGATTGCGCGTCGACACGTTCCACCCCCGGCGCCCCGACCGCGATCTTCTCGAGCTCCCGCACGGCGTCATCCAGTGATTGCGGGTCCGAGCCACGCGGGAAGGTGATGAAGCCATTGATCACCGTGCGTTCGTTGCCGCCAAATCCGCCAAAGGCAAAGCGTGGCACCTTCTTCACGAACACCCAGGTCAGCCCGCCTAACGTCGCCAGCGTCACGATCATCGTGATCCACCGGAACCGCACCAGCGGACGGAGCAGGCGTATGTACAGCCGTCGCCCGCGGGGCCACGCGGCCTCGTGCACGCGATGGCCGGCGGCCAGCGCCGGGATCATCACGACCGCCGTCACGATCGACCAGCCGAGCCCCAGGGTGAACGCCGAGGCGAACGGCATGAACGCCGCGCGCGCATCCCCCTGGAGGTAGAGGAACGGGAACAACACCACCGCGGTCGTGAGTGTGGCACCGACGACGGCGGGCGCGATGCGACGGGCCGCGGTGGCGCGACCCTCGGTCGTATCGGGTGATGAACCCAAACGCTCGGCGACGACCAGCCCGTTCTGCACGAGGATTCCGATCCCCATCGCGAGGCCCGCGAGCGTGAGCAGGTTGGCGGGGATCTTGAAGATGAAGAGGCCGAGCGCGGTGCCGGCAACGGCGAGGGCCGCGCTCAGCATCACCAGTGACGTCGCGCGCACGTCGCGCAGGAAGAAGAGCAGGACGAGCAACACCGCGGCGAACGCGATCGCGCCGCGCACCATCAGGTCCTTGAGTTGCTTCTGCAGTTCCTCCGAGTCGTC
>JAEUJK010000148.1 GCA_016794735.1 Gemmatimonadota bacterium
GATCGCCACATGCACGACCTCGCGGCGAAGCGGCGCGAGCAGGCGCTGGCCAACGCCTGAATCCGGGGTTGAATCGGCGAAGCCGACTCGCCACCCTTCATCCCATGCCGTCACGCTTCTCGCTCGACCTCGCCAACCGCATGCTCCCGCTCGTGAGCCGCATCGTTGGCGACATCCTCGATCACTATCGGCAGTGGCAGCAGGCGGTGGAGGCGTTCGAGGTGGCCTCAGCGACTGCGACCGTCGATCGGCCATCCCCCGAAGCCGAAGTCCATCAGCGCCGCGCGCAGGTTCTCGCGGCGGACATCCAGGGGTTCCAGTCCGAGCTCGCGAACCTCGGCGTCGAGTTCAAGGGCTTCGAGATGGGACTCGTGGACTTTCCGGGCGAAATCGACGGTCATCCCGTGCTGTGGTGCTGGAAGTACGGGGAGCCGGCGGTGCAGTTCTGGCACGAGGTCGATGCGGGGTACGCCGGCCGCCAGCCGGTCGACACGCTGCTCGCGTCCAACGTCCTTCCTGAGCGCGAATCATGAAAAAGCCGTTCCGCGGACCCGATGGCACCTGGTGGGGCGTCGAGGTCGCGATGCCGTCACACAGCAGCGCGATGGTGATCTTCCACCACCCCACCGGCGAAACCGCGCGCCTCAATCGTTATGCATGGATCAACGCGCGCGACGCCGGGGCACTCGATCCCAGCTCCGTGTTGTCGAAGAGTGTCGTGACGGGCGCCCTCGACGACCGGGCCCTGTCGCGCATCTTCCGTCGCTCGATGCCGATCAGCACTGATCGGCCGAGCTTCATCGCGTCCTGAGCCGTTCCCGCTAGGTCGCGTCGGGGAAGGGGACGTCGATCTCCATCCCGTCGCGCGCGACAACCACCGCGGGAAACACCGTGCGCGCCTCGCGCTCCAGGTCCGACGGATCGCGGGTGTAGCGTGCGGAGAGGTGCGTGAGCACCAGTCGCCGGACTTCCGCGTCCCTGGCGACCCCTGCGGCCTCCCGGGCGGTGCTGTGGCCAGTCTCGACCGCGCGCCCCGCCTCTTCGTCGCCAAAGGTCGACTCGTGCACCAGGAGGTCGGCCCGGTGGGCTGCCTCGACCGTTTCGTCGCAGGGGCGCGTGTCGCCGGTGATCACCACCCGCCGCCCCGGGCGCGTGGGGCCAACCAGCGCCGACGGCTCGACCACGCGACCGTCCGGCAGGGTGATCGACTCGCCCTTGTGAATCCGGCCCCAGAGCGGCCCCTCGGGAATGCCCATGGAGCGCGCCATCGCCGGGTCGAAGCGCCCCAGGCGGTCGTGTTCCACCAGGGCCCAGCTCAGGGCCGGGCCACCCCGGTGCCGGGCGGCGACGGCCCTCAGTTCATAGTCGCCACGATCCAGCGAGGCCCCAGCCTCGACTTCCACGATCTCGAGCGGGTAGGTCAGCCGGTCGGCGCCCAGTGCTTCGCAGCGGCGCAGCACCCGATCGGCCCCTCGGGGCCCCCAGCACCGCAGCGGCTCGGTGCGCCCCTGGAGCGCCAGCGTACGCATGAGCCCGGCAATGCCTAGGAAGTGGTCGGCGTGGAAGTGGGTAAAGAAGATGTCGTTGAGCGCGAAGGAGACCCCATAACGCATCATTTGGCGCTGGGTCCCCTCCCCGCAGTCGATCAGGAGGGTCTCCCCCTCTCGCTCGATGGCGATGGAAGACACGCCGCGCTCGACGGTGGGACGCGACGCCGAGGTGCCAAGAAACCGGACAACGAGCGGCATGGCGCGGGAATATAGCGGCGAGGTTCCCGTGGTCCGTTGCTCGAAGTGTGACGCACATCGCTGAGGCCGGCGGCGAGCCGGGCCACATTCTGCGCATCAGGAGGCAGCCACCATGACCGAAAAGAGCAAGCGCGGGTTTGCGTCGATGGACCCGCAACGCCAGCGCGAAATTGCGAGCAAGGGTGGGCGTGCGGCGCACGCCAAGGGGACGGCCCACGAGTGGTCGAAGGAGGAGGCCAAGCAGGCAGGCCACAAGGGTGGGGTCGTCGTTAGCCGCGATCGCGAACACATGTCCATGATCGGCCGCGAGGGTGGTGAAGCTCGCAGCCGCATCACGGCCGAACAGCGCCTCAACGGAAACGCACCCCGTCGGTTCGTGGAGCGCACCCCCGGGATGCACGTCGAGTCCGAGATGCACCATGATGCGCCGCCCGCCGCCCGGTTCAGTGAACCGCGGGTCGAGGCGGACCGCGCGACGGCCCCGGTGCGTCGCGACTAGGACACGGAAGCGGGCGCCCAGCGGGCGATATACCGCTGGGCGTCCCACTTGTCCCGCGCCCGCGCGAGCGACATCGGTCGAATGACGCCGAAGACCGGACGCGTGTAGAACGGGCGATCAAACTTTCCGAAGCACCACTGCACCCCGGCATAACTGCAGGGGTCGCGCCCGTCGATGCCGTACTTGTTGTTGAGGTGGATCGCCCACGCGAGTCCCTGGGCATACGTCGGCGACCAGGCGAGCAGGTGCTTGCCCCAGAGCATGCGGACGACGTTGTGCATGACGCCGGTCTGGCGGAGTTCTTCCTGCGCGGCGTTCCAGAGCGGCTCATGCGTCGCGGCCGCCTCGAACTGCGCCAGGGAATAGGTCGCCTCGCGCGGATCGGCCGCGTGCTCGGCCATCGTCTTGTGGACCCAGGGCGGGAGCGCGTCCAGCGAGGCAAACCGCGGATTGCGCAAGCAGAAGTTCATCGCGAGTTCGCGCCACACCACGAGTTCGTTGAGGAACGCGTCGGCCTGGTCCCGCGGCCCCGCCTCGAGGGCCCGGCGCGCCACGGTCGCGGCCGAAATCTGCCCGAAGTGCAGGTAGGGGGAGAGACGGCTCGACCCCAGGTCATCGTTAGGGTCGACGCGGCGGCTGCTGTAGTGGGGCAGCGTGTCCCGGCAGAACGCGTCGAGTCGCGCGCGTGCGGCGTCCTGCCCGCTGCGGAGCGCCACGGCGGGCACGGTGTGGTCGATGTCGCAGCGCGCCACCTCGCGCGCCACGTCCAGGGCCGTCATGTCGAGCGGCGTCCCCGGCAGCGAATCCATCAGGCCGCGCGACGTGGCGACACGGGGTGGCCGGTCCTCAACGACCTGCAGCGCATGATCGAGCCACGGGAGGAGGCGGGGACGAATCGTGCGTGCGGCGTACTCTTCCTTCTCGAACAAGCCCGCCGGGACGATGCCGTGCGATTCGACGGCGACCATCCGGCATGTGATGCGTGCGGCGACCCTCGCATTCCGTTCCGCAATGCCGGCGGTCGGGTACAGGTCAGTCACCACCAACGCGGCCCGGGCCGCGAGTGCATCGACGACGCGGGGGTTCTCGGCGCGCTCGTGGCGCAGGACGAATCGATAGGAGAGGCCCGTGCGTTCCGCTCGCCCGGCCAGCTCCCGCGCATTCTCCAGGATGAAGGAGTGGATTCGATCGTTGGCGTGCGGGTAGGTGGGGTCGAGTCCCTGGTGGATCACGAGGGGGAGCCCCAGGCGGTCAGCCTGGAGCGTAGCGAACCGGAGTGCCCAGTTTTCGTCCAGGCGGTGGGTCGACTGCATCCAATACAGGACGTACTCCCCACCCTGGCGCGTCTTGAGGTCGTTCAGTCGCACGCCGCGCCGCGAGATCTGCGCGCGCACGTACGGACCGTCGATCGGGAGGGGGGACGGGGTCGGCATCAGCTAGGCGGAACTTTCCGGGGCGACGTGTGGTATGTATGGCTGTGAACGGTAGCCAAGTGCATGTGGTTCCACGGTTTGCAGGGGTCCCGGTTGACAGGAACGGCGGTTGAACTAGCTTTCGGCACCGAGTCGGCCCGGTTTGTGCGGGCCGGTTTGTTACGTCGGAGTGCGACCGTCGTATATGAGCGGAAGCGTTCTCCAGGTTGATCGGGGCTGTAGCTCAGTTGGGAGAGCGCTGCAATCGCACTGCAGAGGTCAGGGGTTCGACTCCCCTCAGCTCCATAGATTCGCGGTACCGTCAGGTGTTTAAGCCAGCCGTCGTTCGGTAGGACGTAGAGTTCCAATGACGACGCGCTTGGCAACTCCCGGCGCTCCGCTCCCTCCACTGGCCGCCATCGCGCGGCCAGTCGTGTTTTCAGGGGGCGATTGCCGCGATATCGCGCCGCAGCGCCTCGAAGCAGGCCGCCAGGAAACGGTTCTCTTCCGTCTCCGTCTGGCCTTCGTACTCGCCGAAAGCCGTCGCGCTGAGTCCACCGAGCCAGCGCATGATCGCGCTTTCGTGCACCACGAGGCGGACGTGTCGCAGGCTCATCGTCTGTCGACCCAGGTCGTCGCGGAAGCCAAGCCGCAGCTCAATTCCGCGACCCGCGAACGGTGTGCGGAGCGGCGTCCGGATCAACTGGTTCGCCGCGAGTGGGAATCGCCATTCGGGTTCACGCTGCCAACGGAAGGCGAGTCCGCGCAGGTGGTCATCGTGCTCGAAGGCCAGGGTGCCCACGAGTCGCCGGAATCCCACGCGGAAGATCTTGAACTTCATGGACGCGTCCGCGTGCATCTCGAGCGTGTCCGGCATGGGGTTCGGCGCACCGGAGAGCGCCACCCAGCGACCGCCATGCGCACGCACGACCAATCGCATGCGACCCGGGGTGCCCGCCGCGGAGAGGTATCGGGCACCTTGCCGGTCCACGAGCGTGACGGTGAAATCGGAGGGCATCACGTACCGATCGACCCACGCCGCGAAGGACGGCGCATTGCGGCGCAGCGAGTCCGGCTGCCACACGACGTCGACCGTGAGCAGTGTCGCACCATCCGGGGTCGTCGTGGTGACGAGGGAGTCGATCCGGAACAGCCGGCCGAACTGGCGCGAGCTCAGCGGGAGGGTGCGGGCCAGGTCGCGGCGAACCTGGGGGCCTGATTTCCCCTGGAAGGCCGTGACGAAGGCGCGGAGTCCATTGGCGAAGGACGCGGCCGGCGCCGTTCCCACGCCGTGGTCCACGATCGTGATCCACTCGTAAGTGGAGGGGGTGACCTTCCTGAGCCTGATGTAGTGCCGCTCTTCGCCGAGGGCGGCCGGATAGGGGGCCATGGGGACGGCCCGAAACCGGTAGCTGTCCCTCTCGAGCGTGGCGTTCAGGTAGAGCGCCTGCGACGAGTCTGGCGCTCCGCGGATGGTCCAGAGTGAGGAGTCCCGGAAGAGCTTCGACGGGGCGAGGGCGTACTGGCCCATCAGCGGCCGTGCGGCCGCGAACATGGAATCGCGGCTGACGTTGGTGAAACGGTACACGAAGGCCGCTGCGGCCTCGTCGGCGCCCCTGCGGGCGGCCGGGAGGTCGGAGCCCCAGCGCGAAAGGGAATCGCCGCAGCCGGCGAGCAGGGCGGCCGCGATCAGGGGGACGAACCGGACGATCACACGATGGGATTGGGGGGTGCCGAGCCGCTCGGGGGGGAGGTAGTTTCTTTACGCCGCGTGGCCAGTGAATGGTTCACCGGAACTGCCCCTTGGTGTAACTGGCAACACGTCTGACTCTGGATCAGAAGAGTCCTGGTTCGAGCCCAGGAGGGGCAACTGCAAAGGACCTGCGAAGCAGGTCCTTTTTGTTTTCCCTCCTGTGCCCGGCAGGTCGCTGACGCTCCCGCGACTTCACCCAGGAGGGGCAACTGCGGAAGGGACCTGCGGAGCAGGTCCTTTTTGTTTTCCCTCCAGTGCCCGGC
>JAEUJK010000187.1 GCA_016794735.1 Gemmatimonadota bacterium
CGCTGCTCGGGCTGCCGGCCGGCGAGTCCGAGCGCGGCAATCGTGGTTACCTCGTCTATGCCCGGCTCAAGCCTGGCGTGACGCTGGAGCAGGCGCGCGCCGGCATGGAGACCGTGGGACGCAACCTCGCGGCGACCTACCCGGACCAGTGGCGCGATGTCACCGGCGCTGGCCGCCGTGTGTCGGTGTTGCCGGAACGCGAGACGCGCATCCCGCCGCAGGTGCGTGGTCCTGCGCTCGGGTTCGTCGCGCTGCTCTTCGGCGCTACGATCATCCTGCTGCTGGTGTGTGCGGCGAACGTCGCCAGCCTCACGTTGGCGCGCACCGCACGGCGCGAACGGGAGCTGGGGGTCCGCCTTGCCCTTGGCGCGACGCGCAGGCGTGTGGTGTACCAGCTGCTGGCCGAGTCGATGCTCATCGCGTTCGTTGGCGCGGCCGCGGGCGCGGCCATCACGGCGGTGGCGATGCGCGCGCTCAACGCGTGGCAGCCCCCGCTCCCTGTCCCGATCGACCTCGACCTCCGACTCGACGCCCGCGTGTTGCTCAGCGTGCTGGCGGCCGCGGTCGCGACGGGGATCGGGTTCGGGCTGAGCCCCGCGTTGCGCGCCACGCGCGTGGCGGTGGTCGGCATGATCCGTGGGAGTGACCAGGCGGCCAACGCACGCAAGCGCGCGTTGCCGGTGCAGGGCGCGCTGGTCGCCGCGCAGGTGGCGATGTCGATGCTGTTGATGGTTGGGGCCGCGCTGTTCGTCCGCAGCCTGCAGGCTGCCTCAGAGGTCAATCCCGGGTTCGGGATCGATCGCCTGCAGCTGCTGGACGTGGGCCCGCGCGCGGACCAGCTCGCAACCGCCGGGGCGATGGCACCGACGGCGCTCGAGATCCAGCGTCGGCTCGCGTCGGTGCCCGGTGTTCGCGCGGTATCGTGGGGCTCGACGTCGCCGCTGTCACTCGGGGGCGGTCGTCGCGGTATCCAGGTGGAAGGCTACCAACCGGCCTCGGGTGAGGACCTCGAGTTCCCCTTCAACGAGGTCGGGCCAGCGTACCTCTCAGCGCTTCGTGTCCCGCTTGCCGCGGGGCGTGACCTCGAGGAGCGGGACCGCGCCGGGTCGCCGCCGGTGCTCCTGGTGAACGAGGCGTTTGCCCGTCGGTTCTGGCCAGGGGAGTCCGCGTTAGGCAAGCGGGTGTCGTTCGGGCTGACCGGGTTCGCCGAGGTGATCGGGGTGGTGCGGAACGCGCGGCTGCGGTCGATCACCGAAGACGCCACGCCGTACCTGTTCATCCCGGCCTTGCAGCTCGAGGAGCGTCGCTCCCCCGAGGGGCCGCCGACGGTGGTCATGCACGTGCTGACCCAGGGGGATCCGGGCGCACTGCTCGATGGCCTGCGTACAGCGGTCACCGAGGTCGCGCCGGGATGGGAGGTGCGTCGCACCCGGACGATGGAGCAGCAGCTGGGCGACGGCCTCGTGCCGCAGCGACTTGCCGGGAGTGCGTTGTCGCTGTTTGGGGGAATCGCGGCCTTCCTCGCCGCCGTTGGCCTGTACGGCGTGGTGGCACTCGCCGTCGCGTCGCGGCGGCGCGAAATCGGGATTCGCATGGCGCTCGGCGCCCAGGGGCGTGAGGTCACGTCACTCGTGGTGCGCAACGGACTCACGCTGACTGGCGTGGGCATCGTCGCGGGACTGGCCGCAGGGGTCGCGGTCGCGCAGCTGCTCCGCAGCTTCCTGATCGGCGATGTCGGGTCGAGTCCCGTGCCCTTCTTCTGGGCGTCGGTGGTGCTCCTCGCGACCGCCGGGCTCGCCGCGTGGATCCCCGCGCGGCGAGCGGCACGTGTGAGCCCGATGCTGGTGCTTCGCGACGACTAGGGGGGCGGGTGCGTTGGCGTCCGTCGCGAGGACGTGACGCCAGCGTCTATCCGCGCATTTCCCAGAGCACGTTGACGATCACCCAGCGTCCGTTCCACTTCGCCACGTGCAGGTAGTCGACCCACGACGACGCATCCACGCGCACGCTGGCCGTATTGCCGAAGACGTCGAGGATGCGCACTTCCTTGCGCTGTTGCGCGACCGGCGTGTCCTTCCCCCCGCCGCGACGGGTCCCCTGGACCAGGGTCATGGCACTCTGCTGGCCGAGCATGCTTCGACCGTTCGCGGTGTTCACGATGCGCTTGGCCAGCTCGGGGTGCAGGGCGCGCTCCATGCGTTCACCGTTGCCTTCGTACCACCCTTCGATGTAGTCCAGGGCGGTGGCGCGGATGGCGGCGCTGTCAGCCGCGGCCTGCGCCACGAGCGGCGCCGGGGCGACGATCATCGTCGCGGCGAGGGCGAGCAATGGGAGAGGACGGGTCATGGTAAGTTCACCGCGGCCCGCAGTGGGCCGAAGGAGGTGGTCTTTGGTGATGCGACGCAACCAGTATAGGTCGCGCTGGCGGTCGCGTCGCGTTGCCGTGACAGTACGAGCGGGAGCGTGACCTGTCGTCAGGCACCGAGCCTATTCCGAACGTAGGGCAGACACGGGATCGAGCCGCGACGCGCGTCGCGCCGGGAGAGCGCTCGCGAGCGCGCTGATCCCGAGCAGGAGCGCCGCAACGCCGACGTACGTAACGACATCGGTCGGAGTCACCTCGTAGAGGATGGCCTGCAACAGCGTGGCGGCCCCAAACGCGAGCAGCAGTCCCATCGACACGCCGACGACGGACAGCCGCAGGCCGTCGCCGAGGATGCCCCGGACCACGCTCGCGGGGCGCGCACCGAGGGCGAGCGTTACGCCGATCTCACGCGTGCGTTGCGAGACGCCGTACGCGACCACGCCATACAGGCCCACGGCGGCGAGGACGAGTGCTGCCGTCGCGAAGATGCTGAACACCAACATCGTGAGGCGCGCTTCTGCGGAGCGATCACTGACGAAGGCGTCGAGCGGGCGCGCGTTGGCCACCGGGATGAGCGGGTCGAGGGCGCGCACCTGTTCGCGCACCACCGCCATCACGTCGCCGCGTCCACGCACGGCGATCCACATCTCCTGGATGGGGAACTGCGCGTGCGCCCAGTACATCGTGGGGTTCGGGAGCGAGTCGAGGTAGAGGTGCCGCGTGTCGCGCACGACGCCGATCACGCGCTTCACCTGCCCGTTGGAGGATGCGAG
>JAEUJK010000230.1 GCA_016794735.1 Gemmatimonadota bacterium
TACGGCGGCGAGGTGCACGAGCTGGCCGGGCGCACGGCCAGCCCGGCGATCAAGAAGGCCAACGCCGAGGGACAGGCAACGAACGAGGTGGCGTTCAAGGTGACGGCCGCCCGCACGTCGTGCCTGATCAACGGCACCGAGGTCTGGGGTTACGCCAGCAAGGACCTGGTCGGCCCCGGCAAGCTGGTCTCCACCGACGGCGTCGTCGGGATCCGGGTGAACCACAACCTCGACATCCACGTCGCCGGGTTCGCGTTAGGCAAGTAGCGCGCGTGGGTTCCCCATCGGGCACTGGCGTCGGCACCGGTGCCCGATGCGACCTAACGCAGGGGAGACGCCAGCAGGTCGCGTGCGACGCGCACCGTGCGCACGTGGGCCTCGACCGTGGTCGCGATGTCGTGCCCGTACCCGCCGGCGATCGTGATCGTCACCGGGATGCCGACGTCGCGGCACGACGCCAGCACGAGGTGGTCGCGCTGCGCCAGGCCGTCGTGTGAGAGCGCCAGGCGGCCCAAACGATCACCCACGTGGGGGTCGGCGCCCGCGAGGTAGAACACGAGGTCGGGCCGCGCCCGCACCAGGACCCCGGGCAGGTGCCTGCCTAACGCCTCCAGGTACTCGGCGTCGCCGGTGCCGTCGTCCAGCTCGACGTCGACCGTGCCCGCCACCTTGCGGAACGGGTAGTTGCGCCCGCCGTGCATGCTGAAGGTCACCACGTCGGGGTCCTCGCCGAAGATCGCGTGCGTCCCGTTTCCCTGGTGCACATCCAGGTCGATGATCGCGACGCGTCGCACGCGCCCCGCCGCCTGCAGGACCCGCGTCGCCACCGCCACGTCGTTGAAGACGCAGAACCCCTCGCCGTGATCCGCGAAGGCGTGGTGCGTGCCCCCGGCGAGGTTCATGGCGATCCCGGCGTCGAGCGCGTGACGCGCGGCCGCGAGGGTTCCACCGACCGCACGCAGCGATCGCTCGACGAGGGCCGGGGACCACGGAAAGCCGATGCGCCGCTCCTCGCTGGCGCTCAGCGTGCCAGCCAGGATACGGTCGACATACCCGGGATCGTGAACCCGCTCCAGGTCCGCACGGCTCGCGCGCTCCGGCTCGTGCAGCCTCCCAGTGCCCACCAGCCCCTCGGCGGCCACCCGGTCGCGGAGCAGGGTGTACTTGGCGATGGGGAAGCGGTGCCCCTCGGGGAGGGGGATTTCGTACCGGGCGGAGGTCCAGCAGTGGAGGGGCACGGCGGCGGCTGGTGAGGCGTCCCCATCCTAACGCCCGCACCCCGGTCGCGGCGTTTCCTCAGCGGTAAGCCGGGCGTCATTCAGGTGTCCCTCTCCCAGCCATGACGGAGCAGAATCCCTCGAATCCCGCCTTCACGGGCGAACTGGCGCACCTGGTGTGGTTGCTGGTCTATCGGCCGACCCACCTGGACTCCCAAAAGGGGGCGCTGCGCCGCGCGCTCGCCCTCGCCCTCGAAGAGGGATGCCGGGTCGGGCAGGTGGACGTGGCACGGTCGGCGGCGGAACTGAGCAACGCCGAGCCGCGCCCCGATGACTTCCTCTGGCTGACGGAGCTGGCCGCGCGCATGAGCGCGCACGCCGTGAGGGCAATCGACGTTCACCAGGGCGCCCGCGCCGTGGACCTGCTGGGCCTGGCCCGAGCGCTTGCCGCGGCCGGTGCCCACGACGAAGGGCGCTCGTTCGACGCCGAGATCATGTCATTGGCCCCGACGACCCTGTCGGTGCACCTCGGGCGCACCGGGTTCGTCCGGACGCCGACGCCGCCGGGCGGCATGCGCCCGATCGGGCTCCGGCCGAGCGCCACCCCGCCGATGGGTCAGGTTCCTGTCGCCGATGCGATCGCCGAGCGCGGCCCGCGTTCGGCTCTGGAGACACCGATGGCGCTGCGGCGGCCCACGCCGGAGGCAGCCGTTCGCATCATCCAGGACGCGATCATGCCGCCGAGCGGCGATAACGCGCACGACCTGGTCATGCGACTCCGCGGTGACCTCAGCCCGGATGCTGCCCCGCCGCTGCTCGACGAGATCGGCCGCATGCTGGAAGACGCGGCACGCGCCAACCGCTGGGAGCTGGTGATCGACGTGGCCACGAAGCTGTTGGAGCGCGAGGCCACGGTGAACCATCCCGATGTCCGGCGTGCGTTCGGCATCCAGTTCCGCCGCCTGGCCAAGCCGGGGAACATGCGGGGGATCATCGACCTGCTGGTGCACCGTCGGGAACTGCGCGACGACATCCACCGGTTCCTGCAGCGCCAGGGCGAGCCCGCGGCCGACCTGCTCGTGGAGATGCTCGTGGCCGCCGAAAGTGCGCCGGCACGCCGCGCCTATCGCGATGCGATCCTGAAGTGCCCGAGCGCCATCGAGCCGTTGATGCACCTGCTGCGTGACCATCGCTGGTTTGTCGTGCGCAATGCGGCGGAACTCCTCGGCGAGCTCAATGCCACCGAGGCGGACCAGGAGCTGATCAACACGTCGCGGCATTCCGACGCGCGGGTGCGCCGCGCGGCGACGCTCGCATTGATCCGGCTGGGCACGCCGCGGGCGATGCACACGATGCTCCATGCGTTGCGCGACGAGGAGGCTTCGGTCCGGCAGCGGGCCGCCAGCGGGCTCGCCGCGACGCAACACAACCCACGGGCTGCAGGCGCGCTCCTCGCCGCGCTCGACGCCGAGGAAGATGCCGACGTCATCACGGCCATCCTCGGCGCCATGGGGCACCATGCCACGCCGGAGGTGATGGCGCGCCTGGTGAAGGAAAGCTCGGCGGGTTCGATCCTCCGCCGCCGCGCCCCGGGCCGCCGGATCGCGGCCATCGCCGGCCTGGGTGAGGCGGGGACCGCGGAGGCTCTCGCGCAGCTCAAGACGCTGGCGGGCGACAAGGACCGCGGGGTCCGCGAGGCGGCGGAGCGAGCGCTCGCCGCCTCCGCGGTGGGTGCTACTTCGCTCGCGTGAGGATCGAATAGCCGTAGGAGGCGTCGATCCGCAGTTCGCTGGCGTTGGCGCCGGCCATCGTGAAGACGTAGTGGGTCTCGTCGTCGGCCCAGGTCCCGCCACCGAGGTAGACCAGGGTGACCGGCTTGGGTTCGGGGCCGGACATCACCACGTTGCGATCAGCGCCTGCGCGGACGACCGGCTTGCCGCCCTCGATGGTCACCTTGGCGCGCATCGTCTGTCCGCGTGAAACGCCGACGTATTCCCCGGCGAGCGCGTTGAGGTCGCCGCTGTACGTCTCGGTCTTTGGCTCGCCGCGCCCGAGGATGCTCATCGCCACATCGACGGCGAATCCGTCGGGGGCCATCGGTCCGGCGGTGTTGATCAGCACGACCACGGTGAGGGAATCGTCCGGGTAGTAGTGCGACGCGGACAGGAAGCCGTTGATCCCGCCGCCGTGTTCGATGAGGCGATGCCCGCCCACGTTGCGGAGCGCGAGCCCCGTTCCGTACCGGAGCTTGGTCCCGTCATTCAGGACCCCCGGGGTGATCATCTCCGTGTAGGACGCCGGGGAGAGCACCTGTCCGTTGTGCAGCGCGCGGTTCCAGGCGACCAGGTCACGCACCGAGGCGCAGAGGGAGCCCGCGGCGTACGGCCACGTGTGCACGAGGAATCCCTTGTGGTGCAGCGCACTATCCGGCCCGTAGTCATACCCCTTCACCTTCTTCTTCATGACGTTCTTCTCCGAGCAGTAGGCCGAGCTGGGCATGCCCGCCTTCTCGAAGAGGTTCTTCTTGACGTAGTCGGCATATGACATGCCGGACAGCTTCTCGATGATCAACCCCGCAAGGAAATAGGCAGAGTTGTTGTAGACCTCCAGCGCCCCCGGCTCGAACTCGAACTTCTCCCTGCTGAACGCGGCCACCAGCGAGTCCTTCGGCAGGTCGCGGGTCATCATCTGTCCGAACACCGCCATCTCGGTGTACCCCTTGATCCCCGACGTGTGGTCGAGCAGGCGGCGGATGGACACCTTGCGCCCCTGCATCGGGTAATCAGGCAGGTGCTTCGAGAGGTCGTCATCGAGCGACAGCTTGCCGGCGTCACGGAGCTGCATGATGGCCGCCGCCGTGAACTGCTTGGTCACCGACCCGATCTCGTAGATGGCGCCGTCGGGCGTCGGGACCTCGAGCTCGAGGTCGGCCGACCCGTAGCCCTTCATCACGACGGTGTCATTGCCCTTCATGACCCCGATGGAGAACCCGGCGACCTGGCCGGTGGCGAGTCGGGCGGCGGCGATCGAGTCGATGCGCTGCGCGAGGGGGTTGGCCGAACCCGAGGTCGCGGTGCCAGCACCCTGGCACGCGGCGACGAGGGTGGCCAACGCCGCGAGGCGCGCCGCAGCGCGCCGGGAGTGGTGATGCATGAGGAACGAGTGGTGGAGGGAGGCTACCGAGCGGCGAAGTCTGTCGCCCGCGTCACGTGGCGGCAGGTGTCGGCGATCAAGGTAGCGGCGCGATCCACGTCGTCCAGACTCACCATCTCGTTCGGTGAGTGCATGTAGCGATTGGGAATCGAGACCAGGCCGGTCGCGACGCCCTCGCGTGCAATGTGAATGAAATCTGCGTCGGTCGCCGTGTCGCGCCCGACGGCGTGCACGGAGACCGGGATCTCGAGGGCAGCGGCACGATCGCGCAGCAGCCCGAACACCACGGGGGAGATCACCGAACCCCGGGCGAGCACCGGGCCACCGCCAAGGGTGTGGTCCCCATGCTCCTTCTTCTCCACGCCCGGGTGGTCGGTCGCGAAGGTGACGTCCACCGCGATGGCCATCACCGGCGCCAACCGATTGGCGGCGACGAGCGCACCGCCGCCGTGGTACGCGATCTCCTCCTGCGCCGTGGCAACGGCCACGACACGCGCCTCGCCCGGGTTCGCCCCATACCGCCGCAGCGCTTCGGCGACGACAAATGCCCCGATCCGGTTGTCGATCGCGCGCGAGACGAGTCGGTTGTTGGGCAGCTCGATGGCGCGGCCGTCGATCACCCCAGCGTCACCCACCTGCACGAGCTTGAGCGCATCGGCCTTGGACGACGCCCCGATGTCGACCCAGAGGTCGGTCACCTTGGAGGCCTTCTCGCGTTCATCGGGCTTCATCACGTGCACCGGCTTCTTCCCGACGACGCCCAGGACGGGCCCGTTGGCGGAAAGGAACCGGATGCGCTGGCCGACGAGCACCTGCGGATCCCACCCACCGATCGGGGAGATGTAGACCAGGCCGCCGTCGTCGACCCAAGTGATGATGATCCCGATCTCGTCGATGTGGCCGGCCAGCATGATCGTCGGGCCACCCCCACCCTCGACCACCGCCAGGCTGTTCCCCATGACGTCCGCGCTGACGGTCGCCACGTCGGCGATCCCTTCGCGCCACACGCGGGCCGCCGCCCCCTCGAAGCCGGAGGGGCCGGGGGTGTCGAGGAGTCGCTTGAGGAACTCGAGGGAACTGGCTGCGAACATGTGCGGGAGGACCGGTCAGACGAGGGAAGGGAGAGCCGGGCGGAGGCCGGCGGGGAGCCACGCGCGAAGAATACCGGCCGGCAACACAGCTCCGTCACAGGGACGATGGTCCCGGAAGGGAGGTAATCGGGGCGACCCCCCGGCAGGCTAGCTTCGCGGTGCCGGGAAGGCCATGAAGGTGATCAGGAGAAAGAGGAGGCCGGGGATGTACCAGACCGGCGAGCCCCCGAGGAACCAGGTGACGGCGCCAAAGAGGGCGACCATCTCGCCCAGGGCCCAACCGATGATGGACCAGGTCTGCCGGTGGGTGGGCGCTTCGGATTGGTGGAAGCGTTGCAAGGCGAAGGCGGCGCCGCCAATCGCGACGACCCACAGCCCCTGACCAATCCACCGCAGTTGGCGCAACTGCTCGGCGGAAACGGTCGGGGCATCGGGGGACAACCGCGACACATACACGACGGCCCCGAACAGCAGGACGCCGAGCAGCATGGCGAAGCGGATGGTGAGGGTGGGAGACATGGGCGCTCGATGGCCTACATCGCCGCCTTGCGTTCGTACACCGCCTTCCCGCCCACCCACGTGGAGAGCACGCGTGTCCGCAGCACGAGCTCCGCGGGCACCTGCATGATGTCCTGGTCGAGGATCACGAAGTCGGCGAGCTTACCGGGTTCGAGTGACCCGACCTCCTTCTCCATGAAGCCGGCCCACGCGGCCCAGATGGTCATGGACTTGAGGGCTTCCTCGCGCGTCATGGCTTCCTGCGGCAGCCACCCGCCGACGGGCCAGTTCTTGCCATCCTGCCGCGAGAAGGCGGCGTGGAACGAGATGAGCGGGTTGACCATCTCCACGGGAAAGTCGCTGCCGTTCGCGATGATCACGCCGGTGTTGAGCAGCGAACGCCAGGCATAGGAACCGAGCAATCGTCCCTGGCCGAGCCGGTTGCCGGCCCAGTACATGTCGCTGGTCTGGTGGCTCGACTGCATGGCCGGGATCACGCCTAACTGTGCGAAGCGGGGAATGTCCTCGGAGTGGATGATCTGGGCGTGCTCGATGCGAAAGCGGTGGTCGCCGCTGGGGACGGCGGCGAGGGCCTTCTCGTAGGCGTCGAGCACCATGCGGTTGGCGCGGTCGCCGATGGCGTGCGTGTTGAGCTGGAAGCCGTTGCGGAGCGCCCGCGTGGCGACGTCAGCGAGGCGTTCCGGGGCGACCCGAACGAGCCCGGTGGTCTTGGGATCGTCGGCGTACGGCTCGAGCAGCGCAGCACCGCGCGAGCCCAGGGCGCCATCCGCGTACGCCTTGATGGCGGTGATCCAGAGCTTGCCGTTGTACAGGCCGCGCTGCGGCCCGCGGCGGAAGAAGGTGGCGAGCGAGGAGTCGTCCGGCTGGATCATCACGTAGTGCCGGAGCGAATAGTCACCCGTGCGCGCCATCTCCTCGTACACGGCGACCTCGCGGCGCGAGACGCCGGCATCGTGCACGCTGGTCAGCCCCCACTTGTTCACTTCGGCGATCGCGGCGCGCGTGGCGGCGCGCAGCTCCTCGTCCGAGGCCGCGGGGATCTTCGACCCGGCGATGGACATCGCGTCGTCGATGAGGACGCCGGTCGGGGAGCCGTCGGCATTCCGTTCGAGGCGTCCGCCGCGGGTGTCCTGCGTGGCCGCGGTCACGTTGGCGGCGCGCATGGCGGCGGCGTTCAACAGGGCGGCGTGCCCGTCCACGCGCACGAGATACACCGGGTGATTTGGGACGGCCCGGCTCAACGCCTCGTGGGTGGGGAACCGCGTGTCGGCCCAGTCGTTCTGGTCCCAGCCCCGTCCGACGATCCACTGGCCCGGCGGCGTGTCCTTCGTGCGCGCGGCGACGCGGGCGACGATCTCATCGTAGGAGGTGGTCCCCACAAGGTCGACGGTGCGCAGCGACGACCCCAGGCCGCCGAGGTGCCCGTGCGCGTCGATCATCCCGGGGATGACCGTGCGGCCGTCGAGGTCGACCACGCGGGTGGCTGCCCCCTTGAAGGTCATCGCCTGTCGCGCCGCTCCGGTGAAGACGACGCGGCCGTCCTTCACCACCATGGCGTCCACGAACGGGCGGTTCTGGTCCACCGTGTAGATGCGTCCATTGTGGACGATCAGGTCGGCCGGGGGGGTCTGCGCCTGCAGGGCCGTGGCCAGGCCGAGGAGGGGGAGCAGTCGAGCGGAACGTGGCATGTGGTCGGGGCAGGGGCTGGCCGAAACATGCCGAAGCGAGGGGCCCGACGCGACGGGGGTGAATGGCGGTACTTTTGCGCACCGCTGGCGGCGCGTCCGCGCCGCCCGCTTCGCGTTCCCGATCCAGTTGCATCGCCATGAACACTGAGAGTGTCCGAAAGCCCCCATCGTGGATCGAGCACCTGGGGACCGCGCTGACGGTCGGCTACCTCGTCCTGGTGGCCATCGGGATGTTTCACAGCGTCCTCGGGTACCGCCACTTCGGGGTCAACATCCTGGACTACGCGGAAGCGAGTGACTTCCTGCTCGCGCCGTTTCGCGATCCGATGGTGCTGGTCGTGACGGTCCTGCCTGCGGTGCTCGCCTGGGGCTACCTGGCGGCTGGGGAGCGGTGGAGCCGTCGACTCGCGGAGCGCCGTCGTGCCGAGGGGAAGCCGCGCGGCTGGTGGGAGTCGAGTGAGGCGATGCAAGCCCGGCTGGAGTCGCTGGCGCCGCTGCTGCGCTTTGGTCTCGCCCTGTTCTGGGTGTTCGTTTCGGCGAGCACGTACCAGCGCCTCGTGGCGTACTGGGCGATGCGTGGCGAGGGGACCAACGTGACGGTGGAGCTCGGGAACGGTGCCACGGAGCGGGGGACGCCCACGCGCCCGCTGGTGCTGGTGGGGGCGACGAGTCGCTACCTCTTCCTCTTCCGCACGGAGAGCTGGGAGACGGTGGTGGTGCCAACGGAGAACGTGCAGCGGATCATCCCGCAGGGCACCTTGCCCGAGGACAGCCAGAAGCGCCGGGAGCGTTCGTGGCAGCGCCTGGACCGTGGGGGGCCGGCCGCCTCGCCGACACCCCCCGGTTCCCGTTAGGCGTCGACAACCGCCTGACAGCGGGCCGACGCCTCCTCGGGGGCACTTCAGGTCGTGGGCCGATTCCGCCGCCCGAAGAAGCGCCAGGCCAGGGCCAGCACGATCACGACCGGCACCACCACGCCGAGCGAGCTGATCACCCACGCGACCAGGCCCACGAAGTTGCGCCACATGTTCCGGAACGCCTCGGCGATCACGTTCGTCCCGGGATTCGGGCTCACCAGCGGCGCCGGTTCGTGCACCGTGACGCTCAACGTGCTCGTCGACACGCGCGAGCGCAGGAAGCGCAGGCGACCTTCGTATCGCTCGATCTCCTCGCGCACGCGCGCGAGCTCACGCTCCACCGCGAGCACGTCCTCGAGCTTGCCCGCACGCGTCGCGAGGAGGTTCACGATGCGCTCCTCGAGCCGCTTGGCGTTGGCCACGCGCGCGCTCACGTCCACGAACTCCTCGCCCACGTCCTCGGCGGTGGTGTTGCTCTGCTCCACCTTGCCGATCGGCGCGACGCCACCGAGCGCCTCATCGAAGCGCGACGACGGGATCTTCATCTCGAGCGTCGCGCTGCGGACGGCGTATTCCCCCGTGCTGGTGGAGACGTTGCCCACGTACCCGCCAAGGCTCGCCGCGAGCTTGCGCACGGCGTCGATCGCCAGCTCGAGCGAGTCGACCTGAATGACGACGTTGCCGTTGCGAATGATCATGTTCGGGGCGGCCGAGTCCTGCCCGCGCATCGGGGGCAGCTGCGAACCCGGCGCCGCAGGGACCGGCGCCGCGACCATCTCGGCGGGTGCGGCCATGCGACCGGCCACCGCGGGGCCGGCGTCGGCGGACACCTTCGAGTACTCCTCGCTCGTGGCCGGCGCGTTGTTGGCCCCGCCGGAGCATGCCAGGGCGAGCGCGGCGAGCAACACACCGGCAAAGGTGGTCAGGGAACGGGACGCACGGGACAGGCCGAACATGGGATTGGCTCCACTAGGAGGCTGGTGACACCATGGAGACGCCACCGGTCGGGAAACTTGCACATCCGGGCGTTGGTGGGGACCCCTTACGTTGGAGTGTCAGATCGACGATGCCCCGACGTGACCGCCTTCCCATGACGAAACTCCTTGCCGCGCTGGTCGTTGGGCTCGCCAGCGCCGCGGTGGCGCAGCCGGTCGCTGGCCCACGGTACGACGTCACCTTCACGCGCGCCCAGGCGGCGCGGCGCACCCTGCATGTCGAGGCGCGCTTCACCTCGGACGGCACGGCACCGGTGGTCGTGAGCCTCCCGGCGTGGACGCCCGGTGCGTACGAGTTGAGCTGGTATGCCCGGAATGTCACGGGCTTCGCGGCGACGTCGGCGGGGAGCGCGCTGCGCTGGGAGAAGGTGGACCACGACACGTGGCGCATCCAGCCGAACGGCGCGCGCGAGGTGACCATCGCCTTTGACTACCGGGCGGACTCGCTCGACAACGCGATGTCGTGGGCGCGCGACGACTTCGCGTTCTTCAACGGGACGAACGTGCTGCTCCATCGCGAGGGGACGTCGATGGCCACGCCGGCGTCGCTCGTGATCCACACCGAGCCGGAGTGGCAGGTGGCCACCGGGATGCGCCGCGGCACCGCGCGTGGGGAATACGTGGCCGCGGACTATCACGAGCTGGTCGACATGCCTTTCTTCGTTGGGGCATTCGACCTCGACTCGATGCGGATCGCCGACCGGTGGGTGCGATTGGCGACGTACCCGCGCGGCAAGCTGGCCGGGGACGATCGGCGCACGTTGTGGGACCAGGTGGCGCGCACGATCCCGCCGATGGTCGCGGTGTTCGGCGACCAGCCGTACACCGACTACACCAACCTGCTGGTCTTCGACGAGGGCACCGATGGTGGCAGTGCCCTCGAGCACTCCAACTCGCACCTCGGCATCTACACCCCGTTCATCATCGGGAACCCGGCGCTGCCCTCGATTACGGCCCACGAGATCTTCCACTTGTGGAACGTGAAGCGTATGCGACCCGGCGAGATGTGGCCCTATCGCTACGACGTGGCGCAGCCGACCACGCTGTTGTGGGTGAGCGAGGGGATCACCGATTACTACGCCGACATCGCCCAGCTGCGTGGCGGCGTGCTGGATTCGCTGGAATTCCTCGACGTGGTGCGCGGCAAGATGGAGGAGGTGGAGGTCGTGCCGCCGGTCGCCCTCGCCGACGCGTCCCTCTCCACCTGGATCCACCCGGTGGACGGGACGGCCTACATCTACTATCCCAAGGGCTCCCTCGTGGGCCTGCTGCTCGACATCCTCATTCGCGACGCGAGCAACAACGCGGCGGGGCTCGACCAGGTGATGCGCGAGGTGTACGACCTGAGCTTCAAGCGGGGGCGCGGGTTCAGTGC